>CANQQH010000041.1 GCA_947625955.1 uncultured Clostridia bacterium
GCTTCGCTTGCGAAGCGCGCCGAAGATACCGCACCTTGCATCATCTTTTGGGTTAAAAGACAAGTGAAAAAATCATCGCACATCAGTAGTGTTGCGGTGATTTTTTTTCTTGCCTTTTAATCCCAAAATCTAACGCAATCTGCTACCCTGGTCGATAGAATGGGCGACAACAGGGTGAACTTATCAAATGACAACCCCATTGTTGATACTTAAAAAAAAAATAAAAAACAGGCAAAAGAATTTGACAAAAAAAAGGGGGGGGGGGGGGGTATATTTATTAAGTATAGAAAGTGCTGGGGCTTGCGTTGTTTGAGGCGCCAGCGTTATTATTAAGCAAAATTTTGAGGGATATATGAAAAGATATGAAAAGTTATTTTTTATTTCAATTATTGCATTGATTGTCGGGTTTGTGTTTTTCTTTGCGCAAAGTTTCAGCACAACTTCGCAAGCGGCAACCATATATCCCAGAGTTGTTATAGGTGATGGCGCTTCATTTACTCTCAGTGGTGGAACATTGAAAGGGAATGGCAAGGTTGGTAGTGGTGGAGTGGTTTTAGTTGATAAGGGAACATTCACCATGTCGGGAGGCAATATAACAGGTGGCTCAGCGCAATATGGGGGCGGAGTGTATGTTACAGACACTTTCAATTTTAATGGTGGAACAATATCGGACAACGAGGCAATGCGAGGAACGGATTCAAGCAATAGTTATTATGGCGGCGGAATCTATGTTAAAAAGGGGGCAACCTGCACCATGACAAATGGTACAATTTCTTCAAATAGTGCCTATTATGCTGGTGGTGTTTATAATGGGGGAACTTTCATCATGTCGGGCGGAACAATTTCGGGAAACAATTCAGAATATTATGGGTTTTATAATTCTGGAACATTTGAAATGACGGGCGGAACAATAATGGGTAATAATTCTAATGATGGAACTGGTGGGTTATGCTTATATGCTGGGACTTGCACTATGTCTGGGGGAACAATTAAAGAAAACAAATCTGATGATATTCATTATGGTGGATGGAAAAGTATAGATGTTATTGTAACTAGTGCAACAACTTTTAATTATAAGGGCGGTACAATTGAAGGAATTATGGTACTAGACGCATATGGCGAGCCTGAGTTACACATGTATAAAAAACCTGAAAAACCTTTTAGAGTTTATTGTAAATACTCAACATTTTCTGGGAATGTTAGAGAAAACAAAATTGCACAAGTGGAAGGTGGCGGTGTGACCGCCAGCGATTTTGAGATCTTAAATTTGCCCGAGGGTGGTTATGTTGCTCGTATGCGTGTTACAGATCACCATGTAACAACCGAATACATAACCGTTGTTGACCCATCGGTTTCTTCCTTTGTGCCTGAAAGGGTTGAGGGGGATACTATTTATGTTGACTTAACAGACGAAGATAAAAAGATTGAAGAAACAACAAAAGATAAAACAATTGAAAAAGGCGATATTGATAAAACATATCAACAACGTCTAATAAACACTATAAAAAAACAAGAAATCATGGTTGACAACAAAAAATGTTTTTTGAAAACCGAAAAAAACAACAAAAGTGAAAATAACTAATTGTTGTTTAATTTATTGCATAGGGTCATCTTTCTTGGCTTCAAAAGTTCATAATTTTTTCATGAGGTCGAGGATGATTTTCTTGTTGTCGGGCGATAGGGAGTGGAACATTTCAAGCAGGTTTTTGTCTTCGCCATTGAAGTCCTTTCCAAGATAGAAAAAATCGCGAATATCAATTCCAACAATTTCGCAAAAATCCAAAAGTGTTTTCACTTTGAGTTCAACTTGCTTGCTCTCAATGGTTTTCACAAATTGGGCGTTCATTCCTAGTCTCCCACTAAGTTCGCGCATAGACAAGTTTGCCTTGTTTCTAAAATAACCAAACCTATTTATTATTTCGTTATAATCGATTTTATTCATTCTATCAACCTCTTATTTTTCAAAAGTGGAAAAATAATGCGAAGGCAAGCCTTCGCATTATTAGACATTAAAGCGGAAGAGCATGACGTCGCCGTCTTGGACGACATAGTCTTTGCCTTCAACGCGAACTTTGCCTTTTTCTTTGGCGCCAAGGTAGCCGCCGCACTCAACGAGCGTTTCGTAGGGAACAACCTCGGCTTTGATGAAGCCTTTTTCAAAGTCGGAGTGAATCTTTCCAGCGGCGCCAGGGGCTTTTGTGCCCTTTGTGATTGTCCAAGCACGCACTTCCTTTTCACCAGCGGTGAGGAAGGAGATTTGCCCAAGAAGTCTATAACCAATTTTTATGATTCTGTCAAGGCCGCTTTCTTTGAGCCCGAGGTCTTCGAGGAAAAGTTGCCTCTCCTCGTCGTCAAGTTCAGTGAGTTCCTGCTCAACTTTTGCGCTGATAACCAACACTTCGGCGTTTTCTTTTTGCGCATAGGCTTTCACGTCTTTCACAAACTCAATCTCGTCTTCTGGCTTTCCAAGGTCGCTTTCTGCGATGTTGCAAGCGTAGATAACAGGCTTGGTTGTGATGAGGAAGAGCGAATTTACGAACACTTGCTCCTCGGCTGTGAGCGAGGCGAGGCGGGCGGGTTGCCCCTTGTCGAGCAGCTGTTCAAGTTTTTTGAGCGCAGACACTTCAAGCGCTGCGTCCTTGTCGCCTTGTTTGATGCGTTTCTCGGCTTTTTCAAGGCGAGTCTTCACGCCTTCAAGATCGGCAAGTGCGAGTTCAAGATTGATTGTTTCAATGTCGCGAATAGGGTTTATTGAGCCTTCAACGTGCGTGATGTTGGGGTCGATAAAGCACCTCACAACATGCACGATCGCCTCGCACTCACGAATAGAGGCGAGAAACCTGTTTCCAAGCCCTTCGCCCTTCGACGCGCCTTTAACCAGCCCGGCGATGTCAACAAATTTGAGTGACGCATAGGTGGTCTTTTTCGCGTTATATAGTTTTGTGAGCACTTCCAACCTCTCGTCTGGCACGGCAACAACGCCAACATTTGGCTCAATTGTGCAGAAAGGGTAGTTCGCACTCTCGGCGCCCGCCTTTGTTATTGCATTGAATAGTGTACTTTTTCCAACGTTTGGAAGCCCAACAACTCCAAGTTCCATTTGTTTTCTCCTTAACTTTCCATATTATACACTTTCATTTGCAAAAAATAAAGTAAGTTGATATAAAAAAACGCGCGCAGACATAAAATTATTTGGGGGGAAGAAAATGACAATCTTGATTGCGATATTTTTGGGAATTTTGCAGGGGCTGACCGAGTTTTTGCCGGTGTCGTCGAGCGGGCATCTGTTGCTCTTTGAACATATCTTCTCGCTTGAAGGAAGCAACATTTTTTTCAATGTACTTTTGCACTTTGCAACGCTTTTGGCGGTGGTCATTGTGTTCTTCAAAGACGTGATGTATCTCATTAGGCATCCGCTGTCGCACGAAACAAGAATGATTGCTCTTACAACGCTGCCAACAATTGTCATTGCGCTTCTTTTCAAGTTCTTTGTTGACGAGTATAAAATCGTTGCGTTCTTGGGCTTTGGCTTTCTCATCAGCGCAACTCTTATCTTGCTCACTTGCATTTTGAGAAAAAAAGAAAAAAGCGGCGGCGAGGTTATAAACGCCAAACGCGCGCTGCTCATTGGCTCAGTTCAAGGCCTGGCGGTTTTGCCGGGAATATCGAGGTCGGCAAGCACGATTTGCACGGGACTGCTTTCGGGGGTGGACAGGGAGACCAGCGCAAAGTTTAGCTTTCTTGTGAGCCTGCCTGTCATTTTTGGCGGCATGGTCTTTGAGATTTTCGACGGAGTGAAAAACGGCTTTGGCAATGTCAATGCAATCGCCTGCATCCTGGGATTTTTGGCGGCGTTCTTGGTTGCGCTTTTCACCATAAAATTCATGATGAAGATTGTGAAAGGGGGGAAGTGGCTGCCTTTTGCAATATACCTTTTCTTACTCTCAATCTTTGTTATTTTGAACCAGTTCTGGCTGCATATAATATAAAAAATCCGCCACCGTGGGCGGACTTTTTTTATTTGCTCTTCTTTGCAGACTTCACAGCTTTTGCACTGCAATTCTTTGCATTTTGAGCTTCGCTAGACTTTTCGTTAGCTTTGCACTTTTCGTTTTTCATATTCTTCTCCTTTAAGATTTCTATTTCTAGTATGGGCGATGGGCATAAGATTTATACCCTAGTGCGACAATTTTCCTTCAAAATATGAACTTGGCGAGGAGTTGAAAGTGTCGCCGTGCTTTGACTTGGAAAACGCGTTCTTTGCCGAGGTTTTGAAAGAGGTGACGTTGCCGTTTTCAATGAGAAAGTGTCGGTTGAGAATCTTTTCAAGGAAGTTGCTTGCAGAAAAAATAAGGATGGTGCGTTCCTTTTTCAGTTCGCTCAAAACCTCTTGAATGGTGTTTTTTTCGTTTTCGCTGAGCCCTATTGGGAACTCATAGATGATGACAATCTCGCTCTCGCTCAAAACCGCACGGGCGAGCCCCAGCAGAAACTTCGCGTAGTCGCTGAGCGCCGTTGGGTTCTTGCTAAGATTCGTGTTGAACCCCTCGGGCAGGGAAGCAATGAGGTTATACACCTTTGTGCTGCGGCAAGCGTCGAAGATCTTCTTCTTGGTTTCCTCAACAAGTTTGAGATTTTCAAGGATTGAGTCGTTGAAAAAGTAGGGTTTTGCGGTGGTGTAGGAGAGGTTGTTTTTGTAGGTTTTGGCGTCGAAGTCGTAGATATTGATTGCGTCGAAAGTGATTGTTCCTTCGCTTGGGCGAACAGCGCGGCGCAGCATTTGAAATATCGCGCGCTTCCCACAATTTTTCTTGCCTTCAAAAAGCACAATGTCGTGCTTTTCAATATGCGCGCTGAAACGCTTCAAAGTGCCCAGTTCTGCCGAAGAGAACTTCACATTTGTGAAGGTTATTGAGCCGTCTATTTCCTCGGTCGCGTTCTTGCCAAACTCCATGACCTCGGCGTCGCTCATGGAAAGAATGGTCTTGATTCTCAGCGCTGCAACGAGCGTGGTGTTGAGGTCCTGCGTGAGGCTGAAAAAGTCAACGAACTTGGTGACGGCGGTGGTGAGATAGGGGGTGATGACTAAAAATAGCGTGGTGGAGAGCAGGTCGAGCTTCACCTGGCACACCAAAAATATGGTTGCAAGAGTGATAATAAGCGAGTGGAAAAGATAGACGAAGTTGTCGCGAAGAGAGCGATAGGTTTTGCGCTTTTTATAGTGCGAAATGAGCGCGTTCACCTTTGAAAAATACTTCGCCTTTTGCTTTTCTTCAAGGTTCAAATCACTTGAAATACTCCTGCCGTGAACGAGGTCGGCAAAGGTTTCGGTGAGGCTGTCGCGCTCCGCCTGAATGGTCATGTTTTTCTTGCCGATTGCCCTGTTTAGCGCGCTGACCATAAAATATACTATGATAGCAATACCAAAGATTAAAAGCCCAACATAGAAAGAGTTGCAAAAGAGCACGATGAGGGTTGTGACCGCCTCAAAAAGGTAGGCAAGCTTGGTTGAGAAATACTCGGCAAAATCCGACAGGGTGACGATGTTGTTTGAAATGATATTTATCATCTTTTCGGTTGAGGTATATTTGAAATTCGCGTCTTTTGAAGAGTAGATTTTGTTGAAGATTTTGTCTTGGATGGTCGAATAGACATGGCGAAGCTGAAAAAAGTCGAGTTTATACTCAATTGCGAAGGAAATCTTCGAAACAAGTTCAATGAGAAAAACCAATGCGAGCGAGATAATAGCGCCGCGAAAGTCAAGGTTTGTGAGTTTGGTGATGGCCTCGGCGGCGGGAATGGTTCTCACAACCGCCAAAACGCTTGGAATGAGCGACGAGATAATCTGCGAAAAAAAGATAACTTTCTTGGGCCTGGCAACACTCAGCCATGTTTTGAAAGAGGTGATGTTTTTCATAAAAATAGTATTTGGCTGGGGAGAAGTTTTTATTTCGCGCGCGCGAAAAAATAAAGGAAAATGTGCGAAATGGTCGTTTTTGACTTGAAAAGATAATATATATATGTTATACTTTGATAGTGAGAATGGCGAAAAAGCATTAAAAAGCTTAGGAGAAATTATGGAAACTGAAAACCAAAAACAAAACAAATGGGACCATCGTTTCATGGAACTTGCCAGAACTGTTGCCAAATGGAGCAGTTGCATTAGAAACAACAGGCAAGTTGGTGCTGTTATCGTCAAGAACAAAAGGATACTAACCACGGGCTATAATGGTGCGCCGCAAGGGATAAAAAGCTGCAAAGAAAGGGGCTTCTGCCTTCGCGACAAACTCAATATTCCTTCGGGAACTCAGGCGGAAACTTGCTATGCTATTCACGCCGAGCAAAACGCGGTTATTCAAGCAGCAAAACTAGGTGTTAGCGTTGAGGGCGCAACAATTTATATAACTCATCAACCATGTTCAGTTTGCACGAGGATTTTGATAAACTCGGGCATCAAGCGTATCGTCTATGAACAGGAGTATCCTGATAAGTTCTCTCTTGAACTTTTGAAGGAGTCGGGGATTGAACTCTGCCATTTGAAGCCAGAGGAATAATTCCGTTTTTGTAATGAAGAAATTTTTATCTTATGTTTTAACATTCGTGTTGCTGTTCGTGATATCTGCGGCGGTGACAATAAATCTCAATTCGTCGGGGAGCGAGACTGGGCTTCAACTTGAAGAGCAGACAAACGCGTTCTCGGCATTTTCTGGTATTTTAGGCGCGTTTGAAAAACATAAGCAGTTTAGCGTTCAGGGTGGAATTGACCTTGAAAAAGACGGCACTGAAATAAGTGTTGATGTTTATCTTGATGCCGATATTGCTGAAAACAGCAATATGAAATTTAACGGACAAGTCAAGGTTGAATATTCGGGGAACGAGCATGTTATAAAGTTCTCATACTTCAACAACAATGTCTATCTCACCTATAATGAGAGTTCCTTTATTCTCCGCTCAGCAACAATGGGTGACATTATTGACCTTGTGAACGACTTGCTTCCTGAAAGCGAAGGTGGGGAAAGCGCAAAGAAACTTGACACCAACAGCCTCATGCAGGAACTTATGTTGGCGCTTGGTAACATGGAAGAAACCGTTCACGACGACGGCTCAAAGACCATCCATGTGAACTATAAGAATATGCTCGACGTGACGCTCTCAACCGACAGCGAGGAAAAACCAACAAGGGTTGTTGCAACGGCAAACGATTTTGAGGGCTTCGACGCCGACATCGACATCGGCCTTATCTTCGACGAGGGCATCGTTATCAATAACCCTGAGAAGGTGCACCCAGAAAGGGAATATATCGATGTTGGCAACTTCGTTAAGGCGGTTGACAACACTCTTGCAATGAAGAAATTCAAGGTGGGCGGCAGAATTGACTATAAGGGCGAGAGCTATGATGCAAACATCCTTGTTGACCTTGAAAACAAAATCTATCAAGCAAACGCTCTTGGCAAGTTCTCTGTGGCCTATGCGGATGAAGGCTTGTTCCTTGACCTCGTCGGTGCGAAGGTGCTTTTGAAGAACTCGCTCTTTGAGGGGCTTGGCAACAGTGCTCTCAGCCAAGAGGCAACCAACAAAATCCTTTCATCAAAGAAAGTTGGCGACATCTTGCAAAGCTTGAAAAAAATCAACGCGGCAACAATCATCAAAAGTGTTGAAAACTTCTCGATTGCGAGCGACGGCATTAGGCTCATGATCAATGGCGCAGAGCTTGGCATTAGCAACATCAGCATCTTTTTGAATATTGAAAATGAAAAAATCAACTCACTTGAAGTTGAAACAAAGATAAACGGCGAAACTCTTCTTGCAACAATCTCGCTTGAAGAAACAAGCCAAACAATCGAGCTTGAAAAAGATAAGTATCTCGACGTTGAAAAACTTTATAATAATAATGTTGAGTTCTTCAAAACCGAAAAACTTGCCATCAGCCTTGGCGCTGAGTTTGAAGGCGAGAAGAATTTGAGCTTTGATGGAAATGTACTTTTGGATTTTGCAGATGACTACTATAACGCTAGCTTCAACGTTTCGGCGGGGCAGGAGTTTAGAGCAAGGCTCATCAAAGACAGCAAGAACATCTTCGCAGCAATAAATGAAATTCGCGTTCGCGCAAGCGAAGAGCAAATCAAAGAACTTTTCAAGCAATTTGATGTTTCAACAGATATCAACACCGACGAAATTTCATCCAAACTCAACGAGTGGGCAAAAGGGCTCAGCCTTGAAACGATTATTCAAAAGCTCAGGCTTGTGAAAGAGTTTGAACTCACAAATGCCGGGCTAAGAATTGTTCTTGACGGCGAACTAGTCGGCCAAACAAGCGACATTGCGATTTCGTTGGAACTTGAAAATGAGAGAATCAAAAAACTTTGTGTTTCCTCACTTGAACTGGGCGGCGGAAAGATATCTCTATATATTGATATAGAAAGCAACGACTTTGAAAAGGTTGCAATTCGCGAGAAAGACTACCTCGACGTCCTTGAAGTCTATGATAAGTTTCAAAACCTCGACCTCAGCAAGGGCAGCGTGTTCTCGAACGTGAAAGTTAACTATGCTGGAAAAGAGTATAACGCG
>CANQQH010000042.1 GCA_947625955.1 uncultured Clostridia bacterium
CTTCAAAGCCAATGATAACGACGAAGGAAAGCTTGAAGAAAAGCCGGCCCCTCAAAAAGAAAAGAACATTCTCTTCTTTGACAACAAAAAATTCTATCTTTCGCCAATAAAAAGGCACGCAAATTAGTTTTGATTGCGCTCCACTTGTGGGGCGCTTTTTCTATTGCGAACCGATTGTCGTTCGCAATAAAAAAAGTTAAAAAAAGTTTTCAATAAGATATTGTGAAAAATGAGGTGTTGTGTTATACTTAATTTAGTTGAAAGTTAATTTTGAAAAAACCAACACTTTTATTTTTTTGGAGATTATATGGAAAAAATTGCTGTTATTTTAGTTGAAACCTATTCTGCAAAACTCTACATCGCTTCTGCAAGTCAAGATAACTATTTCATCTTGCACGATGAGGAGAGCGAGCCAATCAAACTTGGGCTTGAAATGGGGGATGACCATTTCCTCAAAAAGCCTCAAATCGACGCAACTATTCGCGTTCTCAAAAATTTCAGGAAGATCTGTGAGCTCTATGACGTGACGAAGACTATCGCGGTTGCGAACTTGTTCCGTGATTCCAAACCCAAAAATATATATAGCTTCTTCGACGAGGTTTTTGCAACCTGCGGATTCAGGTTCTCAGTGCTTTCGAGCGAAGAGCAAAACAACAACATCTATCTTGGAACGATCAACTCTTTCGACATCCCAAAAGGCGTTGTTTTCCATTTCACCGCCGACAGCATCCACATTGTTGAATATAACAGGCGCAACATCTTGAACCAAACCCTTCTCAACTTCGGGCCAATGACCCTTCTCAATATGTTCCCATTTGAAGAGTTTGGCAAGGAAGTTGCCCTTCAAAAGATCAAAAAATATATTCTCACTCAGCTTGGCGACATTGAGTGGCTCAAAACCATTGAGGAAGAGTATCAAATGATTTATAGCGGCGACCACGCCGTTGACCTTTGCAAGATGGTTCGCAAACTCAAAAAGTACCCTCTCGACAGGGATTCGGGCTATGTTGCAAAGAAGCAGGATGTTGACTTCATCCGCGACCAAGTCTTCGCCCTCGACCTCGACAAAAGCAAGAAAATCAAGCTCATTAGCGAGCCAAGGGCCGACGTTTTCGCCGTTGCCGTTGAGATAATGAGCACAATCTTGGAAGTGACGAACAAGGAGCAAACAACAATCAGCAGCAACTCCTTCGTTCGCGGAATCTTGTATGCCGACGTTGTTCCTTCAACCCTTGAAAAGCCAATCAGCGACGTTCTGGGCTTCTCGGTTATCGCCGAAACCTCTTTCCACGACAAAGAGGGCGAGAAGCATAATGAGCAGGTCTATAACCTTTCAATCCTATTGTTCAAGCAACTTCGCGTGCTCCACAAACTGCCAAGAAACTATGTGAAAGTGCTGCGCGTTGCTTCGTTTATGCACGATGTTGGAAAGCGCATCAACTTCATCAAGCACGCAAAATATTCCTATGACGTTATCATCGGATCTGACATCTTCGGCATGAGCCACAGAGAGCTCGTGCTTGCCGCCTTCGCCGCTTCGCTTCATCAGGGTGGAGAAATCACTGCCAGCGAGTGGGTGAAGTATAAAGACTTGTTCGAGGAAGACGATGCCACCGCCGTTATGAAGCTTGGCGTCATCCTGCGCCTTGCCGAGGCGTTCGATCGCACCAAGAACTCTGTTATTGTTGACATCAGCTGCGACATCTTGGGTGACAGCGTCATCATGAAAACCATTGCAACCGGCGATAATTCCTATGAAATTCAAAAAGCACTTGAGTGCGGAAAAGATTTCGAAAAATACTTTGGCAAAAAGTTGGAAATTCTCTAAAAATTGCTCCATTTATGGAGCAATTTTTTGTTGCACTTTTTGTTGCGAGCCGCAACCAATGAAACGGAGTAACCGATAACGGTTACTCCGTTTTTTGTGCAAAATGTACGAAAAATGAAATAATTTGAAGAATGTGTTTGTTTTTATTTGACAGGTATGCGGTTTACAGGTATATTGTTGCGTAGGTAGATAAACTTGGAAACGGCAAAAAGTCGTTGACTTTTTCGTGCGAAACCGAGCGAGGGAAGGATGAAGAAGAAATTTTCGTTGTTGCCATTTTTTACTCTTATAGTATGTTTATGTTTCTGCTGTTCAGACCATTTCAAGAGAACTTCTAGGGCAAAAGCTTTGCAGTCTGAATCGGGAATCTATATTGATGGCGGATTATGCACTTTTGATGGTGGCACCATCTCTGGAAAAGTTAGCACCTCTGGTTTTGGCGGAGGTGTTTATGTTTCGAATGCAACTTTCAACATGAAGAGCGGCGAGATTTCAAACAATACGCCTTTTGGTATTTATGGGAGCGGTGCAAACATTATAATTGACGATGGGAATATTTCGAACAATGCCATGTATGGTATCTATTATGAGCATGAAACTATCTTAACATTAAATGGCGGCGCGGTTTTTGGGCATACAATGGGGCTTGTGAGTATGGATTCTTCCGCCATTATGAACAATTGCAATATCGTGAACAATTCCCAAATGGGTGTTTATATAACTGATTGCACTTTCGACATGCATGGTGGAAAAATTCATAACAATGGCTGCGGTTTTGCTATGTCCGGGGGAGATGTTACTATGAAAAATGGTGAAATCTCGGACAATGTTGACAAATCCATGGGCTATGGCGTTTTGATTTATGAAGGCAACTTCACCATGGATGGCGGGAAGGTATCCAACAACGGCGTGGCTAATGGTGTTGGCGGTGGCGTTCATCTTGTTGATGGAAGCTTCACAATGAATAGTGGCACGATTGAAGGCAACACCTCTGAACATTGCGGCGGCGGGGTGTATGTGTTGAACGGCACCTTCACAATGGTCAATGGCCTCATCACTGGAAACACCGCGTTTGCCAACGATGATACTATGGGCGGCGGAGTGTATGTTGGCAACGGAACATTCATTATGAAAGGCGGAGAAATAAGTGGCAACAATGCAACGCAGGGAGATGCAATCTATGTTGATGGCACTTTTGAATATGCCGGCGGAGTAATCAACGGAAAAATAGCCCTGGGCTCGCCATTTGCAAACATGATAATAAGTGGCGAACCGGAAAGTGTGCTTGAACTCTTTTTCCATGAAGGTGACCTTGAATACAACAATGGTAAAATTGCAAAGTTCGTTGGTGAAGAATCAATAGACCTTTCAAAAATACAAATTTCTAGCCATTATAATGAAGACATTCAAATCGTTGAAATTGATGGCGAGAAGTGGATTGTTGATGAGAATATTTATGAGGTTGTCAATGTTATTCATATTGATAAGGTCGGGAAGGTTGTGTTTCGTCAACAGCTTAAACAGCGCCGAGACGATAGAGGCGAAGAGTATTGCATTGAAAACAAGAAATTAGTTATTAAAACTGAAAAGAAAAACAAAAAAGCGGCTTAGTTGCGCGCCGCAAGGCGGCTCGCAACTAACGAAAACAGGGTTATCGTTAACTTTGAAAACCAAGACGGGGTAAGCGTTAAAAGTTGCTCCGTCTCTTGCGCCAACATGAGCTTGTCGAAAAACAAAAGTTTTTCGACAAGCGAGGATGGGAGCGCGAGGGGCTTGCCCCTCGCAAAAAAGAAAAAACAAAAAAACACCCTCTTTTTGTTGACAAAAATATGGGGAGTATCATGTAAACAGAGGAATAGTCATGAAAAATCTAAAAGTCCTTATTGTTAGTGGAATGTTTGCCATTTGCTTGGGTCTTTTTGCTCATTTTTCACTAATGTTCAAAGACATTTGCTATGGCGAATATGATGGCAGTGCAATATCAATAAATAGCGGTGCAGAATATACCATTAGCGGTGGAACGATAACCTCTTCAAAAGAAGCAGATTATGGTGGAGGTGTGTATGTTGGGTCAGATTGTCTCTTAATCATTAATGGAGGAACGATCACTGGTAATTCGGCAACAAGTGGTGGCGGTGGAATATACACAAACTCAAATATTAATTTTTCTTCCGGAACAATAACAAGTAACACTGCTGGATATGGTGGAGGTATTGCCAATAATGGCGTTTTAACTATAACTGGAGGAACAATCTCGGGCAATTCTGCATCAACTTCTGGCGGTGGGATATATACTTGGTCAACAATTATCATGAGTTCGGGATATATTCAAAACAATTCTGCAGCTTATGGTGGTGCAGTTTACATTGATTTAAGAGGCGGCGTATTTACTTGTTCTGGAGGAACAATCTCTGGCAATTCTGCATCAACTTCTGGTGGAGGAGTTCAAGTTGGGGGCACTTTCACTTTGAAAGGTGGAACAATAAAAAGTAATAAAGCCACAGGTAAAAATGGTGGGGGAATATTGGTTAAAGCTGACGCAACCGCAACCATGAGTTCTGGCTATGTTCAAAGCAACTCCGCTGCATATGGTGCGGGTGTATATGTTGAAGAAAATGGCGAATTTTCGTTTTCTGGCGGAACGATTTCTAATAACACAGTAGAAACAGCTGGTGGAGGGGTTTATTCTTTTGGAACTTTCAATCTGAAAGGCGGCACAATTTCAGGCAATACTGGTACTGGAGCATATGTGAGATCTGGCTCATCAACCATGAGTTCTGGCTATGTGCAAAGCAATTCCGCGAAGTATGGCGCGGGAGCTTATGTTTATAGTGGTGGGACTTTCACCATGTCTGGCGGAACGATATCTAATAATACAGCAGAAACATCCGGTGGCGGAATATATGTCGCTGGAACTTTTAACATGACAGGTGGAACAATCTCAGGTAATTTTGCAACCTATGGTAGTGGTGTGTTTGTTGCTTCCACGGGTACATTTAATTATACCAGTGGAACAATAAATGACCTTATATACATTAATAATTCAAATGACACCTCATTATTCGTTTTGAAGAAAGCGCCAACTTCAACTCTAAATATAAAAATGGGTACAATTGCAGAGGGAACAAAAATTTGTAAACTTGACGGAATAACAACTCTTGACCTTTCTAAATTGAAAGTTGCCGATTTACCAAGTGGCTACCAATTAAAAATTAGAAATGTCGATGGCGCAAATTGGGTAGTTGCCACGAATTATGTTGATGTAACTATTTCGATATCGGCTAATATTTCAACGTCATACTGGACTATTCTTGATCTCGAGGCAAACGTGAGTATTATGCCTCCATATACCGTGGTTTTAACAATAAAAAAAGGATCAACAATATCTTCGTATGGTCCAACTTATACACCTGTTGGAACGAGATATTATCAAGCATATGAAATTCGAATAAATAATAAAGCTAAATATACTCTTTATGGTTTTAATGGATATACTATTACAAATGTAACAATGATATTGCCATTTGATAGAACTGGAAGTGGTGGTATCAATGAAGATTGCGGTGTTGGTATTACTGCAATCTTGACATATACGGGGGCTCTTCCAAATATCGGTATGCCAGATGAAAAACTTGATGACAAGCTGCCAAAAGTTGAGCGCGGAGCGCTATTTAACCAGCAGCATGCGGTTCTTAATGACAAAAAGTTTGTTCTTGGGTCGGAGAAAGATAGCAAAATAGCATAGAAATAAAATTTGAAAAAGGTGCAGAAATGCGCCTTTTTTATTTGACAAAAATATGGGGGGGGGGGTATATTGTTACATGAAGAAAAGTGGCGGGAAGAGGAAAAGGACGCTCGTGTTTTTCTTATTGATAATTTTGGGTGAAATATGAAAAAATTCTTATCTTGTTTTATAATTGGTTTTTCAATTTTATTGGCGAGTGTTTGCATTTATTTTGCGTGCACGTTCTTGCGCAAAAACACAGATGTTCAGGGCGCTGAAATGGTTGCATCAACAGACGATGCGGTGAGTTCAAAAATCTTTGTTGGCGACGGCGCAACCTACGTATTTGAAAATGGCACTATATCATCGGGGCAAGCTAAATATGGTGGTGGAGTTCATGTTGAGAAGGGTGGAACATTCGAATTTCGTGGTGGAAAAATAACAAAAAACGAAGCAGATTCCCGTGGTGGTGGGGTTTATGTTGATGGTGGAACTTTTATCATGAGCGGAGGAGAAATAAGTGGTAACAATGGAGCTACTGCTGGTGGAGGCGTTTATATTGATAGTGGAACATTTGAACTTAGCGGTGGAAAAATAATTAATAATACCGATATCTTTATGGGCGGTGGAGTTTATTCTCTATTTTCAACTTTTACAATGAGCGGTGGAGAAATAAGTGGCAATGGTGCAAGCTGGGAAGGTAATGGAGTTGTTGTTGAGTATGGAAAATTTACCCTGAAGGGGGGAACAATAAAAGATGTGGTTTATGTTACTGCTGGAACTTTTGAATATGCCGGTGGGTCTGTGACTTGGATAAAACTAGACGCCTCCAACCCTTGGACAACTTTTATAATAAGTCGTGAACCTTCAACGGAATTAAATATTAATTACTATAATGCTAGCGGAGTAACAGACTTGAAAATTGCAAAACTTGAAGGGATAAGCACGATGAACCTTTCAAAAATTAAACTCACAAACTCCAAACATGCAAATGCGCAACTTTCAATTCAAACTATCGACGGCGAAAGGTGGATTGTGATGAATATTCCAAGTACGGCGCTCAGCGATGTTCCTAGTGAAAATTATGATAAAAAAACCGAGCAAGCATCAGCAGATGAAATCAAAATTTTCAATGGCAAAAAGCATAAAAAATATGTCAATGATTATTATGTTGAGAACAAGAAAACAACCATAAAGAACGGGAAAAAAAGTAGGTTATAAAAATATCCACCAGTCAAGCTAGCTGGTGGATATTTTGTTATAAGTTTTTGATAAGTTGATTATATTCTGTTGGGTTGTCGAGGATTTTGGCGGCGCCAAGAATATCGACCTTGCCGTTTTCGCTGATGTTGATTTTTATTTTGAGTTTGTCTTTCAAGAACTTTGAAACGCCGCTGATTTGCGAGTGTCCGCCAAAAACATAGATTCCTTCGCGCGCAATATCGTTTGCAATGTCTGGTGGGCAACTGCTGATAACGCTTGCGATTGCGTCGGCAATGAGCGAGAAATAGTGCGAGAGAATAGGAAAGATATCTTTTGAAGTGAGGATGATGGTCTCTGGCTCTTTTGTTTCGGCGTTGATGCCTTGAACCTCGGTTTGCGAGGTGTTATTCTCAATGAGGCAGGCAATCTCTTGCTTCACTCTTTCGCTTGTTCCGTCGCTGATTGAGAGGTTATATTTTTCAAAGATAAAGCGCTCGATAGCGGCGTTTATGATTGAGCCGCCAACAGAGATATTGATGCCCGTTATGATATTATTCATTGCCATTGCGGCAATATTTGTGCAGCCCCCGCCGATATTGACAAGCAGCTTGCCAACGCTCGTTGAGATGGGGATGTTTTCGCCAATGGCGGAGCAAACGATTGCTGGGATCATGGTGACATCGGCGATGCCGGCGTTATAGCAAACGCGCTCATAGATTTTCTTTTCGTTTATTGAAATGCCGAGCGGAACGCAGAGCAGGGCTTTGATGTTTGGCTTCAAAACTGAGCGAGGGAAAATGCGCTTCAAAAACACTTCAAGCATTTCAGCAGCCATATCGCTATCGGTCACAACGCCCATGTTGATTGGCGCGATGATATTGATATTTCCGCTGGTTCTGCCTTGCATACGCTTTGCTTCGTTGCCAACTGCCTTTATCTCGCGATTTTTGAGATGCCCGACAGTTGCAATGAGGCTTGGCTCTTTCAAAACCAGACCTTCACCTTGCCTGAAAATTGTTGTTGTGGTTGACCCTAGTTTGAGGGCGATTAGTTGTTTGTTCATTTTTTCACCTTATGATTTTAGTATAGAAATTTACGCGCGCTTAGTCAAACGATTTTGGGTTTTTGTCTTTGTTTGATTATTTTCGCAAAACACTCATAATTTGCTAAAATACTTCAACTATTATTCTTTGCGAAACTCCCATCAAAAAAACATAATAGAAAAAAGAGGGCGAAAGTATGGGAAGGAAGATTTCGATTGTTTCGGGCAAAGGCGGCGTTGGTAAGAGTACGCTCGCTTGCGGGCTCGGGCTGGCACTTGCAAAAAACGGCAGCAGCGTTTGTTTGGTTGACCTCGACATCGGGCTCAACAATCTCGATGTCTATTTGGGGCTTGAAAACAGGGTTGCCTACGACATCGGCGACTGCCTCACAGGAAGGTGTCGCCTCAAACAGGCGCTCGTCGGCTTCCCGGGCGTTGACAACCTCTATCTCTTGCCGTCCGTGCGCTATTCAAACGAGGTGGTGAGCGAGGTTGACATTCGCGCCATAACCGACAAGCTGGCGTCGGTATTTGACTATGTTCTATTGGACGCTCCCGCCGGCATTAATTCTGGCTTTGAGCTGGCAATACGGGGCTCAAACGAGACAATTGTTGTTGTAACGCCGCATGTTTCGTCGCTCAGGGATGCCGACAAGGTCATCAGCAGCCTGAAAGGGGCGGGCATAAGCTCGGTTATGGTTGCTGATGACCTTGTCGGCATC
>CANQQH010000043.1 GCA_947625955.1 uncultured Clostridia bacterium
GGAGAAGAATGGCCAATCGTTGACGGCAAGATGCGAAACATCTTGTCGGCCTATAAGACCATTCTTCGACGAGGGAGCGACGCACAAGTGCGCCGCAACCAAAAACTTGCCAAAATCATTTGGAAAAATTAAAAGAATATTATATAATACCTATGTAGCGAAGCTACAAAGGCGGAGAAAAACTATGCCAAGAGATTATGAACTTAGCAAAATGAGAAACATTGGTATAATGGCGCACATTGACGCTGGTAAAACAACAACAACCGAGCGTATTTTGTACTATACCGGAAAAAACCACAAGATCGGTGAAGTTCATGATGGTCAAGCAACCATGGACTGGATGGCTCAGGAGCAAGAACGTGGTATCACTATCACTTCTGCTGCAACCACCACAAAGTGGAAAAACCATAAAATCAACATCATCGATACCCCAGGTCACGTTGACTTCACAATCGAAGTTGAAAGATCTTTGAAGGTTCTAGATGGCGCGATTGAAGTGTTCACCGCAAAAGAAGGTGTTCAAGCTCAATCAAGAAAGGTATGGAACCAAGCCAACAAATACCATGTTCCAAGAATTGCTTTCGTTAACAAGATGGACAACATGGGTGCAGACTTTTATAATGTTGTTTCATCAATTCGTGAAAAGCTTAAAGCGAACGCTGTTCCAATCCAACTTCCAATTGGAAGAGCTGAAACATTCGAAGGTCTTGTTGACCTTGTTGAAATGAAAGCCGTTTATTATCTTGATGATAAAGGCGAAAAGATGGAAGAACGCGAGATTCCTGCCGATATGAAGGAACTTGCAGAAAAATATCATAATCAAATGATAGAGTCGATTGCTGAAACTGACGACGCGCTTTTGGAAAAATTCTTTGGTGGTGAAACCTTCACAATCGAAGAAATCAAGAGAGGGCTCAGAAAAGCAACAATCGCTCTTGAAATAACACCTATTCTTTGCGGTTCATCGCTCAGAAACAAAGGTGTTCAAAAGCTTCTTGATGCCGTTATCGACTATCTTCCAAGCCCAATCGACATCCCTGATGTCAAGGGTAAGGACATGGATGGCAAGGAAGCTCACAGAAGAACTGCTGATGACGAACCACTTGCTGGTCTTGCATTCAAAATTGCAAAGGACCCATTTGGAACATTGACATTCTTCCGTATTTATAGTGGAAAGATAACCTCTGGTTCCTATGTTTATAACTCAAACAAGAACGAGAGGGAAAGAGTTGGTCGTCTTGTTCGTATGCACGCTAACGCAAGAACAGAAGAGCAAGAAGCCTATGCCGGCGATATCATTGCGATTGTTGGTCTCAAAGACACCGTGACGGGCGACACCCTTTGCGACGAAAAGAGCCCAATCATCCTTGAATCAATGGATTTCCCAGAGCCAGTTATCTCGGTTGCCGTTGAACCAAAAACAAAGGCTGACCAAGAAAAAATGGCAAACGCGCTTGCAAAACTTGCCGAAGAAGACCCAAGCTTCCGTCGTGAAACGAACACAGAAACTGGTCAAACAATCATTTCAGGTATGGGCGAACTTCACCTTGACATCATTGTTGACAGAATGAAACGCGAATACAAGGTTGAGTGCAACGTTGGTGCGCCACAAGTTGCCTACCGCGAGACACTCAAAAAGAAAGTCACATCCGAAGGAAAGTACATCAAACAATCGGGTGGTAAAGGTCAATACGGTCATTGTATCGTTGAGTTCGAGCCACTTGAACCTGGAAAAGGTTATGAATTTGTTGATAAAACAGTTGGTGGATCTGTTCCAAAAGAATATATTCCAGCTGTTGACAAAGGTATTCAAGAGGCAGCCAAGAGTGGTGTTTTGGCTGGCTATGAAACAGTAGATTTCCGTGCAACTTTGGTTGATGGTAGCTACCACGAGGTCGACTCCTCTGAAATGGCGTTCAAGATTGCTGGTTCGCTTGCATTCAAAGACGCAATGAAGAAGGGTGATGCAGTGCTTTTGGAACCTATCATGAACGTTGAAATCACTGTTCCAGACCAATATCTTGGCGACGTTATGGGCGATATCTCAAAGCGTCGTGGAAACCTATCGGGCACAACTTCCAGTGCGGGAAGTCAAATCATAAATGCGCAAGTTCCTTTGGCTGAAATGTTTGGTTATATATCAGACCTTAGAAGCAAAACTCAGGGACTTGGCGACTTCAATATGGAACCATCGCACTATGCAGAAGTGCCAAGAAACGTTACCGAAAAAATCGTCGGTGAACGTGCAAAGAATTAGTAGCCAATAAAAAAAATATAAATTAAAGGAGTAAAAAAATGGCAAAAGCAAAATATGAAGCAAAAAAGCCACACGTTAACATTGGTACAATCGGCCACGTTGACCATGGCAAAACAACTCTTACTGCTGCTATCACAATGGTTCAAGCTCACAAATTCGGAACCGAAATCAAGAACTATGACCAAATTGACTCTGCACCAGAAGAGAAAGCAAGAGGTATTACTATTAATACCGCACACGTAGAGTACGAAACAGACAATCGTCACTACGCACACGTAGACTGCCCAGGACACGCAGACTATGTTAAAAACATGATTACAGGTGCTGCACAAATGGATGGCGCTATCCTTGTTGTTGCTGCAACTGATGGTCCAATGCCTCAAACACGTGAACACATCCTTCTTGCTCGTCAAGTTGGTGTTCCAAAAATCGTTGTTTTCATGAACAAGATGGATCAACTTGGCGGCGATGAGGAACTCGCTGACCTCGTTGAAATGGAAATCAGAGAGCTCCTTAGCCAATACGAATTTGATGGCGACAATGTTCCTATCATTCGTGGTTCAGCTCTTCAAGCAATCGAAGCTGCTCAAAAGGGTCAATGGGATAGCCCAGCTATCAAGGCTATCGACGAGCTCATGGCTGCTGTTGACTCCTACATTCCACTTCCTCCACGCGACACTGATAAGCCATTCCTTATGCCTATCGAAGACGTTTTCACAATCACTGGTCGTGGAACCGTTGTTACAGGTCGTGTTGAGAGAGGTACTCTCAAACTCAATGATACCGTTGAAATCTGTGGTCTTGCTGAAAAGCCAACATCAACAGTTGTAACTGGTATCGAAATGTTCAAGAAGACCGTTGATGAAGCTATCGCTGGTTATAATATTGGTGTGCTTCTTCGTGGTATTCAAAGAACAGACGTTGAGCGTGGTCAAGTTCTCTGCAAGCCAGGAACAATTCATCCACACACTGAGTTCACTGCCGAAGTTTATGTTTTGACAAAGGACGAAGGTGGACGTCACACACCATTCTTCAACAACTATCGCCCTCAATTCTATTTCAGAACTGTTGACGTTACTGGTTCAATCACTCTTCCAGAAGGCGTTGAAATGGTAATGCCTGGCGATAACACAAGAATGACAGTTCAACTCATCTCTCCAGTTGCTATCGAAGAAGGTCTTCGTTTCGCTATCCGTGAAGGTGGCAGAACTGTTGGATCTGGGGTTGTTTCTAAGGTTATCAAATAGTTTTAGGCGGCAAATTTTACGTCTCTAAGATTGAATAATGCGAAAAATGCAAGTGTCACTTAGGCAACTAAGCTCAGCTTGCATTTTTCTTTTATTCTTCCTTATAGGCGCAAACTTTGCCGCCTAAACAATATTGATTTTTGAAATGCTTTCACGCAAATTTTGCACCTCTAACATTGAACAATGCGAAAAACATGAGTGTCACTTAGGTTACTAAGCTCAGCTTGCATTTTTCTTTTATTCTTCCTTATAGGCGCAAACTTTGCCGCCTAAAAAAGAGGAAACAAAATATTGCACGCAAATTTTGCACCTCTAACATTGAACAATGCGAAAAACATGAGGTGTCACTTAGGTTACTAAGTTTGAGCTTTTCGTTTTTCTTTTGTTCTTCGTTATAGGCGCAAACTTTGCCGCCTAAAAAAGAGGAAACAAAATATTGCACGCAGATTTTGCACCTCTAACATTGAATAATTCAAAAAACATGAGGTGTCACTTAGGTTACTAAGCTCTAGCCCCGCGTTTTTTTCTTATTCTTCGTTATAGGCGCAAACTTTGCCGCCTAAGCAAATGCAAGAGAAAGTTTTTTTGCACGAGAGAAAAGTTGATAAAGTTGTTGATAGGTGAGAGCAGAATAAAGCGCATGAGGTGGCAAAAATGGGACTGGTTGGCGCACCTTGGTAAATAGACGGTAAAATTGAAAAACAGGCGAAAAAGTGCAAAATTAAGGCGTTATTCATGAAATTCTGCGCAAAAATGAGAAAAATGAGCAAAAAAATAAAACCGTTTCGGTTTTATTTTGAATTTTCTTCTTCGCTTGAAGAGTCAAGTTCGCCTGCCTCTTTGAGCATATAATGCACGGTGGCAGGGGAGAGTTTGCTATCTTCAATGCAGAAGATGCCATCCTCATTATAATAGTAGTGTTTATATGGCGATATAATCTCTTTTTCTTTGCATCTATCGAGTTTGAGTTTTGCAGCCAAAATGTGGTTGTAGTCGGATGAGAGGCGTGCTGCATTCATATGATTTAGTTTTGCAACGTTTTTATCGATAACGTGATAGTCGAAATCAAATTTACTCAGTGGCATTGTGATGAGCTTTGTGTAGTTATTTGACATCATATTGATTATTGAGAGTTCGTGACTAAGTTTTGACGAAGCGTTCACCAAACTTGTGTAGCCATACATAACTGAACGCTTTGCTCGCGCTATCACTGAGACGCAATAATCCTTTCGATAGGCTTCTCCATACTTGCCATAGCAATAGGCTGCGATTTTTGAAAGTATCTTTTTGTCGGTGGTGAGTTTAGAGTGTTTGGTTGATTGCGACACCATGAATGGAGAAATGCGGAGCTGATGAAGTGCAGTTCCGTTCTCAACCAAACTCAAGATGATTGGCCAGGATTTTGCCGTCATGTTTTGCTCATCATAGTTTTCAATAACAACTTTTGCTTCTGGTGAAAGGATGTCGGCTTGCTCGGCAGAGAATGTCAAATAGTCAATCAACTGTTCTTTTGAAAATTGATATTGAATGCTGTGCGAATTTTGTTTGAGGTCGTCAAGGTCATCTTCAATCAGCTCGCGTTCATGATTGAATTTCTGGTCAATATGCAAGATGTCGTTTTTGTCTTTATAGCATATGCTCGATGCCAGCGAAAATTGAGGCTTGTTTGTTTTTTGATAAACTCGCGTCATTTTTCTCATGACCGACATTAGGTGTTTGTTGTTAAGGTATGATTCATTTGTTTCCATACTTATATTATACATTATATAGCGGCGCAAAACAAGGTGTTTGCAAGATTTTCCCAAATGTTTTTTTGAAAAATGGAAACGCAAAAATCAAAATTTCAAAATGAAATTTCATTTGTATAAAATTGGTTAAAAATAATGCTATTTTGCATTTTATGTTTCAAAATTAAAAAGTTGTTCATCAAATCAAACAATAAAGCAAAACCAAGCAAATAGTTGCGAATAATCGCGAAAAATTATATAATATAAGAGTAATGGAGAAACAAAGATGCTAAGACTGAGCAAAATAACAAAAGACTATAAAGTTGCCGACCAAACCGTGAAGGCGCTCAAAGGTTTGAACATCTCATTTCGAAAGAGTGAGTTTGTTTCTGTTTTGGGACCTTCGGGCTGTGGCAAGACAACTCTTCTCAACATAATCGGCGGGCTCGATAAATACACCTCTGGTGATCTTTTTATCAACGGCAAAAGCACCAAAGAGTTCAAAGACGCCGATTGGGATGTTTACAGGAACCATAGAATTGGTTTCATTTTCCAAAGCTACAATCTCATCCCGCACCAAACAATCCTCAGCAATGTTGAGCTTGCGCTGACTATTGCGGGCATTGGCAAGAACGAGCGAACAAAGAGGGCAAAGCAGGCGCTTGATAAAGTCGGGCTCAAAAACCAATATGGCAAGAAGCCAAACCAACTCTCTGGCGGGCAGTGCCAAAGAGTTGCGATTGCTCGTGCGCTTGTGAACGAGCCTGAGATTTTGCTTGCCGATGAGCCAACTGGCGCGCTCGACACAACAACGTCAGAGCAAATCATGCAGCTCATCAAAGAGATTTCGAAAGACAGGCTGGTTATCATGGTAACCCACAACCCAGACATCGCGGAGGAATATTCAACGAGAATAATTCGTTTGCTTGATGGCGAGGTTGTTGACGACAATAATCCGTTCACAACCGAAGATGAAAAAGCCGAAGTTGCAGCGCTTAGAAAAGAGGCAAACGACAATCTCAAAGAGAAGGAAATTGAGCTCACTCAAAAAATTGAAAAACTGCAAAATCAGCTCAAAAGCAATGAAATTACCGATAAAAAATCGCAAATTGAGGCAAAAAATCAGCTGAAACTATTGAAAAAAGAACTCAAAAAGAACAACGCGAAGTTTGAAAAAGACGGAACGGTTAAAGCCTCGAACATTGCGGGCGAGAGCAAAAAGCCAAGAAGAGGTAAGGGCTCGCATGAAAAAGCGAAGATGAGTTTTTGGACGGCGTTCAAACTTTCTGTTCAAAGCCTCTTCACGAAAAAAGGTAGAACAATCCTCACGAGCATTGCCGGTGCGATTGGTATCATTGGTGTTTCGCTGGTGCTTTCCATTTCGTGCGGCGTTAGAACATATATAAATGATATGCAAAACGATATGCTTTCAGGCAACCCAATCACCATCAGCCAAACGGCAACCGACCTCAGCGCAATGCTAAATTCTGCAACGTTCACGGAAAAGGCAGAGGTCATCAAGAAGGCTGGAATTGTTAATGTTGACAGCGTTATTGAATATCTTGTTTCGCGCTCCGACCAAGCCGACACATTCACAATCAGCAACACCATCACCAAAGACTATGTGGATTTTGTGAAGAAAGTTCCAAGTGAGCACGTTGCAAGCCTTTATCTCAACCAAGGGCTGGATGTGACGAATAATATCTACACTTCATTTTTCGAAGAGGGTGCAACCGAGGGCGAGAACATCTCGCTCAGCGCAATCAAGACTATCTACACATCGGTATTGAAAGAAACAAAGTATGCGCAGTATGCAAGTTTTGTGACCAGCCTCAACGAGATTTTCATGCAAGCCCCAACCGACGCTGACTACATTATGTCGCAATATAACATTCTCAGTGGCGACATTGCAACAAAAGAGAACGAGGTCATGATTGTTGTTGGGCGCGACAGGGAGCTGACCGACCTTGTGCTTGCTCAACTGGGCTACTACACTCAGGACGAGTTCATGAACATCGTATGGCGCGAGACTGACGACGAACGCTACGACGCGTCGCTCGACAAAAACGAGTTCTCGTTCGAAGAACTCATGGGCAAAGAATTCGTTTACTACCCAAACAACACGGTCTTCACGCGAACAGGGGTTGAGGCAACGCCATTTACCTACACTCCAAGCAGCGACGGCTTTGGCGAGGGACTCAAACTCAAAGTTGTTGGGATTTTGGAGCCAAAAGAGGAAACATCCTACGGCTGCTTGCAGAGTGGATTCTTCTACACTCAGGCGCTCGTTGACCACATTCTTGAAGAGAACCTCGACAGCGAGATTGCAACCTATCTCAGCGCTTTGCCAGACAAGTCAATCACCAGCGGATTCAGCCAGACTGGCGCAAGCGGAATCACATATCTCTATTCCTATAAATATAATGGCGAGACGCACCAAAGCGTAGGGTTCGTTGGTTCGGCGAACGCAATGGCGTCGCTCATGATGGGCTTCTTCGGCGGCGTTAGCCTTGACTACTATACCATAACCGCGCAACAGGTCGGCGGAACAGACGTTCCATATTCAATTTCAATCTACCCGCTCGATTTTGAGCACAAGGACTTTGTGCGCGATTACCTCGACAAGTGGAACAGCGAGGAAACGCTCGAAATCAACGGCAGGGAAGTTGCAGCTAGCGAACGCGAAGATATCACCTACACCGACAATATTTCAATCATCATCTCGATGGTAAACAGCATGATCGACATCGTGACCTACGCGCTCATCGGCTTCACGGCGCTTTCGCTTGTTGTTTCGTGCGTTATGATTGCGATTATCACCTATGTTTCAGTTGTTGAAAGAACCAAAGAAATTGGTATCATCCGCTCGCTTGGTGGAAGAAAGCGCGATGTTGGCTATTTGTTCAACGCAGAGACCTTCATCATTGGTCTTGGCTCAGGATTGATTGGCATTGGCGTCACCTACTTGCTTTCGGCGATAGCGAACGCGATTGTGAGCAGCGTGTCGATGATCAGCAGAATCGCGA
>CANQQH010000044.1 GCA_947625955.1 uncultured Clostridia bacterium
ATGCCAAGTTTTGCGAGCTCTTCCCACACCCTCACAGCCTGCGTGCGTGAAAGGTGGTTTTCCTCTTCAATTTGGAAAGGATGCGCCATCACAACTTTCCCGCCCGCCTCATGAACGGCCTCAATAACATTTTTCACATCCACTTTCAAAAGGTTTGGAAGGTCTTTGAGATAGGAGCGAATGAGCGAGCCAACATCCCCTTCAACTCCGTTTTCGATGAGTGCTTTCACGATGTGTGGCTTGCCGGGATTTTCAAGTTTCAAAATCTCCTCTTCCTGCTCTTTTGAAATTGGGAGCCCTTGCTCGCGAACTTTATTTATCTTGCGGAGGGCGTTCGCCTTCCTATATTCTCTCATGGTTGTGAGGAGCGACTTTATTTTTGGGTGCTCCGGGTCGAAGTTGTAGCCAAGAATGTGCATCTTGTTTTCACCGAGCCTGCACGAGAACTCAGTTCCAACCCAAACTCTTGTGCCGCTATTTTCAAGCTCGCCTAGAAGCGCACACCTCTTCACCTCGCCAAATTGTTTGGTGGTGTCGTGGTCAACAATGCCAACGAATTTCAGCCCGAGGCGTTTTGCCTCTTCAAGCACTTTTTCAACACTCAACTCGCCGTCCGAGCAAGTGGTGTGAATATGCAAATCAACGTTCAACTTCCTCATTTTTTTCTCTCCAACTTTTAATATAGTCGCGAATGGCGTCGATGTCAATTCTTTTCATCTCGCCAGCCAAATCATTATCGTTTGAGAAGGCGCAATACCTGTCAATCAGCGGCGAGGAGTTTTCCAAGAACTTCGCAAAGGTCCTAAACGGCTTGTTATCTATTTTCTCAATCACCGAAAGCGGAACAAGCCTGCACGCAAGCCCGCGCCTATATTCGTCAACGAACCGAGCAACGTTTCTTTCAATGCACTTCTTGATTGGCAAGTCGATATAGCAAAGCATAACCGTGTAGCCGCGCTCTTTGAGAAGCGAGGCAATATTCTCAATGGAGCCATAGTTGATGCCGGTTTTTGGAATCACGAGGTTATACCCATAGCTGCTCATGAGTTTGAGATACTCCTTTGAAAGCATGCTCGCCTCTTCGTGGATTTTCTCAACGCCGCGGCCTTCGTCGAAGTCCTCTTTGAGCCCGTCCATTGCCCCATGCCCTTGCTTTATGAAGTCGACATCCACGATAACATTTCTTCCGTCGCCTTCGAGTTTCTTGCAAAATGACGACTTGCCCGACGCAATCTGCCCCAGAACTATCACCGCTTTCCTGCCCTTGTTCGCGTTTTGATAGAGCTCAATATAGTCGGCAAGAATGTGTCGGCGAAACTCCTTTCGCTCCTCGCTGTTGTCGTTTATCGTTGGATTCTGCTCCAAGATGTGAATATATTTCTCCTGCTCCTCAACGAACTCACTTAGCCTGCTAAGGTCAACGTCCATGCGGCGCGCAACTTCCTTTATTCCCTCACTCAGCCAGCTCTCAACTTCGCTCTTCGCTGTGTATTTGAGTGTGTTATTATAAAAATCAATCATATTTATTTCTCCTTTTTTTCTCTTTTCCATTGTTTATTTCACATGGTTTGCGTATTTTGTACGCTTTTATTGTTAGAATAAATATGTTTTCGACTATCTCGAAAACAACGCTCGGCTCTATGAAATTATTCTTCTCTCACCCCCTTTTCGCTGCTTTGTTTTTTATAAATGCGTATTTTATACGCTTTTATGCCGCTGAGAAAAAGAGCAATCATTTGCTCAATTTCGCAAACTGATAGAGTTTCGACGACTTCACTTTCTGCGTCCTGCTCATAAGTCCCGTGTCTTCAATAATGCCGTCTTTGAGCAGTTTTTTGCGGAAATTTCGCCTGTCGAGCTTTCTATCGAGAATGCACTCATACGCCTTATGAAGTTCCGGCAGCGTGAAATATTGAGGAAAAAGTTCTTTCAAAATCTCGCCGTCGTTGATGTTTGCCTTCAAAAACTCGATGGCGTCCGCAACAATTTCTTCGTGGTCGAACGCGAGCGGTGGCAGTTTCTTGATGTCGAACCATTCGGCGTTGTTGGTTTGCGTGGTTTCACGCAGGAAGGTTACTTCTTGATGGTCAACAACTGCGATATAGCCAAGCCCCAGCATACGGAATTTTGGAGCACGGTCGGGCCTTGAATAGATACCAAAATGGCGAAAACTTATGTTCTCAATCCCGGTTTTTTCCTTGACTTCGCGCCTCAGTGCGTCCTCAACCCTTTCGTCGCAATACACCGCCCCGCCAACCAGCGACCACATGTTTTTGTATGGCTCGTTTTTTCTGTTGATGAGCAGCACTTTGAAAACGCCATTTTCAACCGTGAAGATGGTTGCAAGAACATGTATGCCCTGGTTTTGATATCTTGGATTCGAATAGTTCATTTCTTTCTCCTCTTGCCTTCATGATATGCGTATTTAGTACGCATCGTCAAGTGAAAAGCGATATATTCTAACTTTTGTATAGTTTCAACAAAAACAAAAAAGCACGCAAAATTGCGTGCAATTTTCTAGTCGTTGTAGTCGCGGTTGGATTGCTTTGGGGCTGCGCCCTTTTTGTTTTTGAGTTTCACAACAACATATCTGTTTGGCTCGTTGCCCTTGCTCTCAGTTTCAACTCTGCTGCTATCTGCAAGTGCGGAGTGGATGATGCGGCGTTCGTTCGCGGTCATTGGTTCAAGCCTGATGTCGTGGTTCTCACGAACGGCGCGAGCAGCTGTTCTTTGGGCGAGCACTTTGAGCGATTCTTCCCTCTTCGCCTTATAGTTGTTGCTATCAACGATTATTTTCTTATATTCCTCGTGCTTCTTGCCCTTGTTATAGATTGAGCTAACAAGGAATTGGAAGCCGTCCAAGCTCTCGCCTCTTTTGCCGATGAGCAAGGCGGCGTCGGCACCGGTGACGTCAACAACGAACTGGTCTTCTTGTTCTTCAACAGTCACGTCAAGTTTGAGGTTCATTTTTTCAATCAATGTTTCAACGAACGCGCGAAGTTTTTCCTCGCTCTCGCTCGACTCGCCAAGCGAAAGTTTCACGCGCGCTTTATTGAAAAGCCCTGCCTCTTCCAAAATTGAGATTTTGACTTTGTCTCTTGTTGTTCCAAGCTTATAGAGTCCAAGCTCGATTGCTTGGTCAACGGTTTTTCCCTGAGTTTCAATACTTTTCATTTTTAACCTCTGTTTTGCTTCTTTAATGATTTCAAAGTTTCTTTTTCAAGCTCACGATACACTTCTTCCTGCCTCTTCTTGAAGCATGCGTTAACGATTGCACTCGTTATAACCGAAATGATAATCGACATGAGCGAGCTTATCAAAATATAGATACCGAACGCCGCCGAAGACGTTAAAACGAATATCACCATGAGCGCTGGAAGCAAGATCTTCATGAATTTCATCATTCCGCCCTGAGGGTTGCTTTCTTCAACAAACTTGTTAACGTTCTTGTCTTTTGGCTTGCTCATCTTCTCGGTGATCCACTGGCTCAAAAATGAGAGCACACCAGCCAAAATCGCCAAGATGAAATAGCCATTCCAACGATTGTTTTCAGCGCGAACCGACGATGTGACCGTTGTGCAAAGGTCGGCATTGATTTGGTTTCTCACATAATTTTTATATGCCTTCTCGCCCGAGCTGTCTGCCAAACTTTTCAAATCACCATATGATGGAACAGGTTTTTTGTAGGAGTCGGCAACCCAGAGGTTGTCAACCCAGAGCCAGTTGTCGCGGACCTTTTTCCACTCCTTGCCCGCCACCGTGCTTGCAGGCTCGCTCGCCTTCTTCCCGCTTTCAACAAGCAGCGACGAGATTTGAACATAGTTACCCTCTTCGTCAATCTTGCTGTGGAAATATAGCGAAACAAACTCAGCTTGCTCATCGGTGAGCTCGGTTTCAAAACCATAGAAGTTGTCTAAGATACCCAAAACAGTTTCGGTCTCGCCGGCGTCGTTTTGCTTCTCCGTTGAGTCTTCAAACTTTGCTTTGAACATCTCGTAGGTCACGTTGTCATATTTGAGTGAGTATTCGTTCGTTTCCTTGTTTAGCTCATACAAACTGCCATAAACGGACGCCTTCTCGCTGAACGACTCAATAAAGTCGGCTTTCACCTCGTCGATATGCTGGGAGTATTCAGTTGTGTAGGCGGCTTCGAGATTCTTATATTGCGTGATAGCCTTATATGCCGACATATCGCGAAGAGATGCGAACAGCGTGAAGAACACAACCATCGTCACAACCAAGTTCACGAGCATGATAAGGCACGAACCAACAGTGTTGAAGCCCTCGCGCTTATAGAGCTGATTCATCTGCGCTCTTTCTTGCGTTGGGTCGGCGCCGTATTTTTTTCGTATTCTCGCCATTTGTGGTGCGAGTTTTTGTTGAATTAAAGTGGTTTTTTTCGAGGAGTATTTGACCAAAAAGTCAAGCGGCGAAAGGCAAACCTTTATGAGCAGAGTGAACAGGATTATAACCCAACCATAGTTCACAACAGATTTTTCAATCCAGTCGAGAATGATAATCCACAGCCCGCTAGGTTTGGATATTGCTTCGCCAAGCAGCATCGCTACATTAGCCATTTATATTCTCCTTTGGGGTTTAGTTTAATGGGGTCAACGCCTCCATGCGAGTGGGGATTACACCTGAAAATCCGCTTCATTCCAAGCCAAAAACCTTTGAAAAATCCCCATTCTTTCAAACTTTCCATCATATATGTGCTGCAAGTTGGCGTGAACTTGCAGGTGTGAGGTATGAGCGGCGAAATGCACTTCTTATAGAAGATGACCAGCCCCTCACCGATATACTTTGGAATGCTGATAATAAATATCAAAAATTTTTTCATTTTATGAGTTCCGCTTTCACAAAAGTATCATAAATTTCGGGCGCAACCTCGGGCACTTTCTTCCCGACTATCGCCTGCTTTGCAACAATTATCACATTGAAGTTTTGCTTCAACTCACCAAGAATTGGCATAACAGCCTCGCGAATCACCCTGCGTGTTCGATTGCGGACAACCGAATTGCCAATTTTTTTGCTAACAGAAATTCCTATCTTCACATTCTTGTTCTTGCTTTTGCTAAAAACCAGCAAAACATTCTTGCCGTGGCAAGTTTTCCCCACCCTGTAAACATAGTTAAACTGATACTTTTTTCGAAGTCTATATTGCTGTTTTAGCATACTAACCAGCTATTTTTGCTCTGCCCTTGTTTCTTCTTCTTGCCAAAACTCTTCTTCCGCCTTTTGTTGCCATTCTGGCTCTGAAACCATGAACTTTTTTCTTGTTTGCCTTCTTAGGTTGATAAGTTCTTTTCATTTTTCTACGCTCCTTACTTTTAGATTACTACACATAAACATAATAACAATAGTGAACAAATATGAATATATATAACTTATTTAGTATATAAAACCATTGCGATTTTGTCAAGAGTTTCAGCCCCAAGTTCAACCAACAAAAAAACTATTGCACAAAACCTTTTCTTGTTATATAATATTTTGCATGAAAGATTTTGAAACAATCGCGGGAATTTCCACTCCCCTTGTGAGCGGAGCAATATCTATTGTGAGAATGTCGGGAAAGGACTCTATCAAAATTGCCGACAAGTTTTTCATGACCAAAAAAGGCAAAAAGCCAAGTTCCTTCACCCCGCGTATGCTCACGCTCGGCGAGTTCAAAACCGACGCCTTTTCGGAGCAATGTTTGCTTGTTGTGTTTTCTGCCCCGAACTCTTTCACGGGCGAAGACATGGTTGAAATCCAGTGCCATGGCGGCGTTATGATTGCAAAAGGCATTCTTTCAACCCTTCTCCGTGGCGGCGCAAAAATGGCGAGCGCTGGTGAGTTTTCAAAGCGTGCCTTCCTGAATGGCAAGATGAGCCTTTCAAACGCCGAGGGCATGATGGACATGATAAACGCAACAAGCGAGGCCGAGATTCGCGCGGGCTATTCGCTTTTGAAAGGTGAACTTTCAAAAAAGGCGGAAGAGGCGCAACAAAAACTTGTTGACATCCTCAGCGACATTGAGGTCTCTCTTGACTACCCTGAGGAAGACATTGAATACACAACCAAAGAAAAAACCAAGTCGGCGCTTTTGCAAATTCAAGCAGACCTTGAAAAGCAGCTTGCCTCCCGCGGCGCAGGAAAACTCATCAAAGAGGGCGTGAAAGTTGCCATTCTTGGCAAGCCAAACGTTGGCAAGAGCAGTCTTCTCAACGCGCTTCTCAAAGACGAAAAGGCAATCGTGACATCGGTTGCGGGAACAACGCGAGATATTGTTGAGGGCGAAATTGCCATCAACGGGCTAAAATTTATTCTTTTTGACACCGCCGGCATCCGCGACACGCACGACGAGGTCGAGAAAATCGGCGTTGAAAAGGCAAAGAGTCTCATCCTCTCCGCTGACATCATCTTGCTCGTTAAAGAAGACGAGAGTGAAAGTGACCCTGGTCTCAGCGAACTTTTGAAAGGCAAAAAGGTCATCACGGTTCTCAACAAGGCGGACAAAACGAACAACTATTCATCGGGCGAAAATATTATTCGTCTTTCAGCGAAGGAGAACAAGAACCTTGAAAAGCTGACCGAGAAACTCTATGAGGTTGCAACCGAGGGTCAACTCTTTGGCGACAATGTTATTCTCACTTCTGAGCGGCACTATAACGCGCTTTTGCGCGCCCATGAGAGCATCAAAAACGCGCTCAGCCAAATTGACAACTATTCAATCGACGTTATCACAATCGACCTCAACCTCGCCTATCAAGCGTTCGGCGAAATCACGGGCAACACTTCGAGCGAGGAGATTGTGAACGCAATATTTAGCAAATTTTGTTTGGGAAAATAAGTATGGACTACGACGCTATTGTTATCGGGGCTGGCCATGCGGGTTGCGAAGCCGCGCTGGCACTTGCAAGAACACACCAAAAAACAGCGATCTTCACTTTGGAGGAGCAAGGTGTGGCTTTTTTGGCGTGCAATCCAAGCATAGGCGGGACGGCGAAAGGTCATCTTGTTTGCGAAATCGACGCTCTTGGCGGGCAGATGGGCATCACCGCCGACCAAACAACTTTGCAGCTTAGGATGCTCAACATGGGCAAAGGCCATGCCGTTCAATCACTCCGCGCCCAAGTTGACAAGCACGCCTACCACTTCTCCATGCTCGAAACGCTCAAAAACCAGGAAAACCTCACCCTTATTTTTGATGAGGTTGTTGAAATTCTTGAAAAAGATGGCGCCGTTTGTGGCGTTAGAACCAAGAGCGGAAAGGAATATAAAGCGCGGGCGGTTGTTGTGACCGTTGGCGTATATCTCAATTCGCGCACCATAATTGGTGACGATATCAAAGACGAAGGCCCGTCGGGCTTCAAAAACGCGAAGGGGCTAACAGATAGTCTCGCGCGCCTCGGCTTTGAAATTCGCAGGTTCAAAACAGGAACCCCTCCACGTCTTGAAAAAAAGTCAATAGACTTTGGCAAGTTTGAAATCCAAAAGGGCGACAGGAACATTCAAACATTCTCTTTTCTCACCAAAAGGCAAAAAAGGAACGTTTGCGTCTGCCACCTCGGCTACACGAACGAGAAAACCAAACAAATCATTCTCGACAACCTCAGCCGCGCACCGCTTTATAGCGGCGTTATCGTTGGAACGGGGCCAAGGTATTGCCCATCAATCGAAACGAAAATCGTGAGGTTCAGCGACAAGGACCGTCACCAAGTTTTCCTTGAACCTGAAAGCCTTTCAACAAGCGAAATATATCTTCAAGGCATGAGCACAAGTATGCCAAGAAGCGTGCAGGAAGAAATGGTGAAAAGTATTGACGGGCTTGGCAGGTCGCTCATCGTGAAGTTCGGCTACGCCATTGAATATGACGCCATCAACCCGCTCAACATCTTCCCCACTCTTGAAAGCAAGAAAGTGAAAATGCTCTTCACCGCCGGGCAAATCAACGGAACAAGTGGCTACGAAGAAGCCGGCGCGCAAGGTCTTTTGGCAGGGCTCAATGCGAGCCTCATGCTTCGAAACAAAGAGCCAATCATCCTCTCGCGCGATAGCTCGTATCTCGGCGTTCTGGTCGACGACCTCACAATCAAGGGCACGAACGAGCCATATCGCATGATGACCTCGCGCGCGGAACACCGCATAATGCTCAGGCAGGACAACGCGGATATGCGCCTCACGCCCATCGGCT
>CANQQH010000045.1 GCA_947625955.1 uncultured Clostridia bacterium
CGTTGGCGTCAATTCTTTTCACCGGCGTGTTGGTTGGGATGATAACAACGTCCAGCCCATAGATATCTTTGAACTCGCCCTCTTCGGTTTTGGCAGTACCAGTCATACCTGAAATCTTGGTGTACATCTTGAAGAAGTTTTGAAGAGTTATGGTTGCAAGCGTCTTGTTTTCAGCGTTGATTTTCACGCCTTCTTTTGCTTCAATCGCTTGGTGAAGCCCGTCGCTATAACGCCTGCCAAGCATAATGCGGCCGGTGAACTCATCAACAATCAAAACCTCGCCATCACGAACGATATAGTCGTTGTCGCGCTTCATCATGAACCTTGCGCGAATCGCGTTGTTGATGCTGTGGTTGATTGAAATGTTTTCAACGTCGCTGAGGTTTTCAAGCTTATAGAATCTTTCAGCCTTTGCAACGCCCTCTTCGGTGAGGTGGATTGTTTTCTTCTTTTCGTCAATGCTAACGTCTTCGTCTTTGAGTGATTTCGCGAACTTGCAGGCGATTTCGTATTGCTCATTGCTGTCGCCCGAAGGACCAGACAAAATGAGAGGGGTTCGCGCTTCATCAATAAGAATGCTATCAACCTCATCGATGATTGCAAATTCCAGCCCGCGCATCATCATGTCTTGCCTGCGAAGACACATATTATCTCTCAAAAAGTCAAAGCCGAACTCGCTGTTTGTTCCATAGGTGATGTCTGCCTGATAGGCCTGCCTCTTCTCTTCTGGCGACTGGTTTGCATAGATAACGCCAACCGTGAGCCCCAAGAACCTATGGATTTTGCCCATCCACTCCGCGTCACGCTTCGCGAGGTATTCGTTAACGGTGACGATATGCACAGGCTTGCCTGAGAGCGCGTTGAGATAGGCTGGCAGAGTTGCAACCAAGGTCTTTCCTTCACCAGTTTTCATTTCGCTGATACGGCCTTGGTGAAGAACAATACCACCGAGCAGTTGAACATGGAAGTGTTTCATTTTCAAAACTCTCTGCCCTGCCTCACGAACAACGGCAAACGCGTCTGGCAAAAGGTCGTCAAGAGTCTCACCATTTTTGTATCTTTCCTTCAAGATGCCAGTCTGGGCTCTGAGCTCGTCGTCTATCATCTTTGAATACTTTGGGTCAAGCGCTTCAATCTGCGCTGCTATTTTTTCAAGCTTTTTCAAGCTTCTATTATTGTCAAAATTCGCAAAATAACTAAAAAGTCCCATAAACTTTCTCCTACTATAAGAAATAATATATATTATTTATATAAAAAAGTAAAGTATAATCAAAAAATGTTGCGGCTATTTGGTCGAAAAAACGCGAAAACTTCTACGCTTCTGTGCCTATTCTGTTTGAATCAGTTTTGGCGAGAGTGAAAACAACAACACTTCTTGCGCCCGCTTCTTTCATCACTCTTGCGCATTCGCTGGCAGTTGCACCGGTTGTTAAAACATCGTCAATCAGGAGCACATCTTTGTTTTTCAGCGCCGCTTTGTTAATTGCCTTGAAACTTCCGCGAATATTTTCGCGCCTCTCCTTTGCCGATAGCGTTGCTTGCTTCACATTCTCCTTCGTTCTTTCAAGAAAATCGAAGTATGGCATGTTTTGAAGAGCGCAAAATTCAAGCGCCAGTTCCTTTGCTTGGTTATAGCCCCTTTGCTTCTCCCTCTTCTTTGGCATCGGCACACTCGTGACAACGCTGGCAACGATGTCGCTGGTGTCGTAGTAGGTGCTGAGCATTTTCGCAAGCGGTTTCTTATAGTCGCGGTAGCCGTTATACTTGAAGTTAAGTATCATTGGCGCGGTCACCTCGTCATAGAGAAAGAGTGAGCGCGCGTAGTCAAAGTCATAGGATGTGGCTTGGCATGAAACGCAATATTCATAGTCAAGTCCAATTCTGTTGCCGCATTTGAGGCAAAAGTGTTCGCCGTTATAGCGGATGAGCTCCTCGCAGCGCGGACAAATGCGCCTGCCGTTTGTTGTGTCGCACTCGCGCCTGCAAAATATGCAGCAGTGCGGCTCAAACAAAAATTCGCCCACGCTTCTTAGTTTGGTTTTGAACTTCTCAAATTTTTCGCCCATGCTCTTATTATAATTGCAGCGCCGCACAAATTAAAGTGATTTTTTGGTTTTTTTCTTTTTTTATTTGTCACCTTCCCTAAGCTATCTTCATAATAGAAACAAAAGGAGAAAAAGGTTATGGCAAAGAACAAAATTATCGCGGTTGTTGGAATGTGCGGAAGTGGAAAGAGTGTGGCAGTTGAAGAGTTTGAAAAAGCAGGCTGGAAAAAGATATATTTTGGCGAAGCAACCTTTCTCAAAATGAAGGAACTTGGCCTTGAAATAAACGAGGAAAACGAGCGCAAAGTTCGCGAAATGCTGCGCGCCAGTGGCGATAAGGGCATCTATGCAAAGATTTTCCTTCCCGAGATTGAAAAGGCTATCAAGAAAGGCAATGTTGTTATTGAAAGCATGTATTCTTGGAGCGAATATAAAATCGTGAAAGAGAAGTTTGGCGATCAGTTTGAAGTGCTATGCATTGCAACAAACGCAAAACTTAGGCGCGAACGCCTCAAAGTGCGAGAGTTTAGGCCAATGGACGAAAAAACCTCGCTCTCGCGCGACTATTCGGAAATTGAAAATATCGAAAAAGGCGGGCCAATCGGCATTGCCGACTACTATATTCTCAACAACGGCACAGCCCAAACGCTCAAACGCAATGTGAAAAAGTTCATCGCAAATCTCAAATAGGAGCTCACCCCTCCTATTTTTATTTTGCTATTGAAAAAAAACACCACCCATGATATAATGAATATGATGGGAAAAGAATATAAATATATCAATGCTGAATACATTGGCCGCGTGCTTGACTTCGCCGAGAAACTCAACAATGGCAAGCCAACAACAGCGGTCGACCGTTTTTCGTATCGTGCGTTCGCCTATGCCGTTCAACTCTATGGCTATAATGGGTTTCCACAAGTTGTTCCCGACCAGAAGTTCGATGCTGTTCCATCAACCACGCTCTATCGCGGCGTGAAAGACACCGAACACAACGCCAACCTGCTCTGCGACTATGACTATCACTATGGCTTTGGAACTTGGGGCGACGGGATTTATTCAATAACCGAAAGGCCCATCGCCTTTCACTACACAAAAAAATCTCCATTGTCTGCTGAGAACACCGAAAGTGAAGAAGAACTAAATCAAAGAATCATGACTTTCAAAGTGGACCCAAGAACAAAATTCGTCAATCTCAACAAGATTTTCCAGCAAGTTCGTTTGGCAGGCCCGGCACGACTTCTTTGTTTGCCAGAAGTGCGCGAGCTTTTCAAGTTCTCTCACACACTTTCAAAAGAGCGTGAGAACCTGCTTAACCAACTCTTGACCAGCAACATTTCGCTTGCAGCGCTCTTTATTGGCTATGAAGGGCTCAAATATTTCGGCGATGCCGACGAGGAAACAGATGTTTTGCTCAATCGCGGAAAAATGATTGTTAGCGAGTCGGAGTTCAGGCGTGTTTGTGCGCTCAGCCGAAAGTATAAAGATGGCACTATTGATTTTGCTCAAAAATACGCAAACCCCGAAGTTGAATTTCTTAATGAATGAGGAGAAGGATAATGAATGATGCTCCAATTCAAAACAAAGAGCTCATGCAAGTGTTCTATTCCTACTATAAAAGCATCGACCAAAAGAACATAAAGCCTGAGAAATATCTATTTCGAAAGAACAAAGAGAATGCAATCACCTTTAAGCTCTTCACTTTCCTCACGCAACTTTTGAAGTTCGACGCTTTCCCACAGGTTGTTTCAAACAAGACCTACAAAAAGCTCGGTAATGAAACATTCTATCGAGGAGTTGAAGATGTTGAGTATCTTGCAAGATACCTAGCCGACTACGACTACCACTTCGGCAACGGCTTCAACCAAAACGGCATCTACATCAGCGACAACAAAGACGTTGCTGCCCTATATGCAAAAGCTGAAAAGGGCTGTGTTGCCGAGCTCAAACTTGCGCCCGACACCCGAATTATAAACAACCTCGTGCTCCTTTGCCAGATTGAAAATGCGCTCAACACACAAAAGCCCGAAGACAAAAACACAAAGGCGCTTTTGAGCATCGCGTCTTGCGATCCAAAGTTTTTTTCCTACATTCTCAAAGATGCGTCAATCCTTGCCATGCTCTTCGGCTACGACGCTATCAAGGAAGCCAACGCAGGAAAAGTGCTTGCAGTTTTGAATCGTGGGAAGGTCATCTTTTCAAAAGACGAACTTGAAAAAATCACGAAAAACTCGCGGCTTTATAAAAACGGCGTTATTGACTTTGAAAACAAGAATGAAGAGGACTTTTTGAGAGAATAGAGATGATAGAAAAAGAGAAACTCGACATGATGGTTGACTTCGCAATGAAGCTAAGAACCCGTCAGGCTCAACCAAACTATTCAAAGCGCGTGCATAAAATCCTCGTGAAAAGCGACATAAACCACCGCCTCTATTGCTATATGGTTGACCTCATGGGTTATAGTTCTTTCATGCAAATTGCGTCGGGCACTCATTCAAAGCGTGTTTTTAGGGGCGACAAATCCCCAAACAATCTTGCCCAGCTCGTTTGCGACTTTGACTACCACTACGGCTCTGGCGCCTTTGGAAACGGAATCTATCTCACAACAAACAAAGATCGCGCCCTTGACTACACTCCAAAAAACAATGAAAGCCACATCCTCACCCTTTCTCTCAGCAACGATATCTCGCTCATCGGCGAGCAAAAGCTCATTGACCTTTATCTTGAACTATTGTTTTTCAAAAAGAAAACAACTCATGAGCTTCAACCTCTTGTTGACTACATTTATTCGCTAGATAGGTCAGTGCAAAGAACCTTTCTTCGCTTCCTTCTCACCGACTATTCGAAGATTGCGCTCGTGCTGGGCTACGACGGAATCGTCATCAATCCTAGCGACAATATGCTAAGCGACAAAAACTATTGCATCTTCAATCGCGGCAAACTTCAAATAACAGAAAATGAACTCAGTCGCATTTGCAACCTTTCAAAAAACTATCACGGCGGAACCATTGACTTTGAAAGCAAAAGCGCGGACGAATTTTTGAGAGAATGAAAAATCCATGAAAATTTCATGGATTTTTGTTTTATAGCTCAGGTTCGTCGTCATCGTTTGTTGGCTTTATGAAGTGCGTTTTCACTTTGCCATCAAGCACGATGTCGGCTGGAAGATTATTGTCTTTATAGCTTTTGAACCTTCTTGTTTTCAGGCTCTCGCCCATTGACTGGCGGCTCTCTATGATTTTGTTTGCAATTTTAACAAGGTCTTCGCGAACATTTTCTTTCATTCCCGAGCGTTCGCTGATATAGTCGTCAACAATGTCAACAATTTCAGCAATATCTTCCCCGCCAACTTCAAAGCATGAATATGGAACTTTGAAAAGCGCCGAGAGCCCGCTCTTTCTCAGTTCGTCTTCAAGCTCGCTTATTTTGATTGTTTCAGGCTCTTTTTTGATAACTGGTTCGTCGGCAAAAGTGTAGCCTCTTTCTTCAACAATACTTTTCAAAATGCTAAATTGTTGCGGAGACAAGAGTTCTCTGAGTTGTTTGCTGCTTTTCATCATCGAATCGCCAATGCGGGTGATACCATGTTCTTTCAAGGTTTTCAATGCGAAAACCGACAAACCGATTTCTTCTAAATCAATATCAAAGAACGCGTGCTTTTCACTCTCGGTCATGTTGTCCTTGGTCTTGCCCTTGAAAGTTTCTCTAACTTTTTCGCGATTGCGTTTTGCCTCTTCCCTTTCAGTTGCGTTTCGACCCGTGCTTGCAAGGCGCACGCCCTTGCTTTCAAGCATTTCTTCAATCAATTGATATTGCACTGGCGAAGTGATTATCATTTTGAGCATCTTTCGCGAGATGTTGATAAGGTCGCCCATATAAACAATATCATTTTCCTTGAAGTGTTGCATTGTTGTTTCGCTGAATCCCAGCTCTTCAAGCAGAATGTGTTTGAACGCCTCTTGTTCGCTTTCACTCATGTCTTTATAAGCCTTGCCTTCAAAATCTTTCATCGCGGCATTGAATTTTTCCTTTTTTGCGTCTGTGTCGATATTGTGCCTAACAGTTGTGTATTCACCGGCGGTATAAACTCCCATATTGATATCCAGCCTTGAAATGCACGTGTCAATACGAATCGCGGTGCTATACTTCGTGAGGTTTGCAATGTCAGCCCTGTGCCTGCCCCTGAAATCTGCAATCTTGTTGATACCAACACTTCTTAGCGCACTCTCACTTGCCTCGTCGAGGTTCAAAACGCTGATATCGCTTTCAGCGAGCTCAGCCTTTTCTTCATCCGAAAGTCCCTCTTTTCTAATCGTTTTGAGAAATTCGAAGTGCAATTTTACTTTGTCTTCTTCAACAATACCATATTCTTGCAACTTGCCAATCAGTCTGCGCTCGTTGTTTTTCGAGGTCCTTAGAAGCCTTCTTATTTGTTGAACGCCACATCTATTTGCGTCGCCAATTGTCAAAATGCCATTCTCTGCAAGTTTTCTTGAATAGATACCAATCGCCGAAAGAGGTTTTTGAGCAACTTCACGCTTTTCCTCTTCGCTCAAAGTCCTGAAATCAAACGTTAAAACTTCTTTTTCGGCTCTCTTTCTTTCAATTTTTTTCTTGTCAATTTTGTTGGAACTTAGTTCTTTTTTAATGCCATAGAAATCGTCAATTTTTTGAATAAATTCTCTGTTCTTGCTTCCTGATTGGAACTCCTGGTTGACTTCTTTTTGGCTGAGCATAAACAAATCCGCAATAGTTCTTACGTTGAGCCGTTCAAACCTTACATTCGTTTTCTTTGAGAAGCCAACCTCAGTTATTGGAGTTGATAAAAATTCAATTTTTTCCTCTTCGGTCATCTCGCTTATTGGCTTTGGATATTGCTCAAACAATGCCGTGCTATAATTTTTCCTGCCCTTTTGGAAGTCAACACCATATTCTTTCAACAGCCCACTCAATCGCTCATAGGTGCCGTGGTTGAGGTGCACAATAACATCGGTTGCATGATGCGAAATAACATCACCAATCGTAACGAAGCCGTGCCTTGGCAGATTGATTTTCAGCGGCACACCGCCACCAGCGATGTCGGAGAGTTTGAAGTTTAGAAACGCCTGTTTTTCCTCATCATTCATTTGGTCAAAGCGCTTGTCAAACGGAATAGAAAGTTCAGCTTCTTCATTTGTGAATGAAAGGTGGAACCATTCAAGCGCATTCTTTGCATCAACAACGACGCCTGGATGATATGTTTCTTTGTTCACAATCAGCGCAAAGCCTCTTTCGCTGATTTGCGTGAGGTCGCCAACAGTTTTGATATTACTCTTTGCAAGCACCTCAACAACATCCTTGCAGAAGCCGAGCTCTTCAACAGGCATTTCCAAAATCTGCTCTTTTGTTGCGGCATGGAACTTCATCTTCTGCGGTCTTAGCATGATGCTATACTTTTTGAAAAATTCTTCAAGCCTTTCAAGTGTGTCTTTTGAAACAGCGCCGCGAAGCTCATAGATGGTCTTATTCATGAGGTCGCCAATTGTTCTAATGTTTCGGCTTCTCAGCATGTCAACCCTCTTCTGCCCCATTCCAATATGGCTAAGGTCAGCATTCAAGAACCTCTCCTTTTCCTCATCGGTGAAGGTTTCAAAAGGCTTCTCCTTAATTGCATAGCGATAGGTGTCGAAGCCCAGGTTCTTGTTCAGCGGTATGCCATAGGATTCGAAGAACTGCTTGGTCTTCGGCAATGAACTTGTTGGAATAATCTTATAGATAAAAGTCGTGTCGTGGCTCAAAAGTTCCCTAATGGTGTTAACCTTCGCGCGCCTGAATTTGTCAACAACAACATTTGAAAAACCAACAAGTGTAATTGGAGCATCCAAGAACTCATTCAGTTCCTCATCGCTCATGAGATAATATGGCTTTGGTTTGATTTTTGGTGCATTGACTTTTGGTGCACTAGTTTTTGCCTTGACTTTTGTCGCATTGGTTTTTACATTGGCTTTTGGTTGCTTTGCAAGAATTTCTTGAATCCTTTTGCGTTTTTCTTCCGCTTTCTCGTCACGAAGTTTGGCATTTCCGCCTTTTC
>CANQQH010000046.1 GCA_947625955.1 uncultured Clostridia bacterium
CTGGCCCGCCATGCGCACCAACGATAACTCCAAGATATTCAATTGCAATCTTGCAGTTTTTGAATTTCTCGTCTTTCATGATTTCGTCACGAATGAATTCGGCGTCGGCAAGTTTGTCGCCATGCAAAATATAAACATATTCGCTTTCAAAATTATAGTTTTCTTTGAAAAGTTCAATCATTTTCAAAATTGCTTTCTTCCTTGAAAGCACCTTTGTTCTCGACGCAAATTCGCCATGATTATTGCAATAGATAATTGGGCGAATATTGAGAAGTGTGCCAAGAAGCGCAAGAATTTTGCTGCATCTTCCACTTTTTGCAAGCGTTTTGAGATCTTCGGGCGTGAAATCAAGTTGAAGTCGCATCTTGAAATCATTTGCAAATTCAACAAGTTCTTCAATACTCTTGCCCTCCTCCAGCCTCTTTTTCACTTCCAAAAGCAAGATTGCCTGAGCACCAGAGCCGGTCAAAGAGTCAACAACATAAACCTTATGCTCGCTAACTTTATTGAGCTTTTCTGCGGCATCCTGAGCACTTTTGCTCGTTCCGCTGAGCCCGCCAGTGAACCCAATGTGAAGCACATCGCCCTCTTTCAAAAGTTCCTCGAAGTATTCCGTGAACTGAAACTCGTTAATAAGGCTTGTTTTGAAAACGTTGCCCTGACGCATTTTTTCATAAAATTCTTTGAGCGAAAGCTTTGGATTTTCCTCTCCTGTTGTTTCGTTTCGATATGAAAAAGATATGTGCTTTATTCCCATTTTGTCGAGTTCTTCCAAAGGAATATCGCATGTATCTTCAACTGACAATATAATTTTGTTCATTTCTTCCCCTTTATAGCATTAATATACATAACATATTGTAACGATTATACCAAGTTGTGTCAAATGATTTATAAAAAACAAAAAAGATTGAAAATTCACCAAATTTCAAGATTTTGCAAGAAACCCGGCGAAAATTCAATCTTTTTTTGTGCTATAAAGTGCCTATTTCACAGCCTTCATCAGCGCAACAAACAATGGATGCGGTCTGTTAGGGCGGCTTTTGAGCTCTGGATGGAATTGAACAGCAACAAAGAATGGATGCTCACGCAGTTCAACGATTTCAACAAGATTGCGCTTTGGGTTTATGCCCGAGCAAACCAGCCCTGCCTTTTCAAGTTGAGACTTATATTCATTATTAAACTCATAGCGATGGCGATGACGCTCAGAAATATTCTCGTTGCCATAGGCCTCAAATGCCTTTGAGCCCTTTTTCAAAACGCAGTCATATGCGCCGAGCCTCATTGTTCCACCCTTTCTGGTGATGAACTTTTGGTCTTCCATTGCGCAGATAACAGGGTATTTGCACTTCTCGTCAATCTCAGTTGACGACGCATTTTTGAGCCCTGCAACATCTCTTGCAAACTCAATAACGGCAACCTGCATTCCAAGGCACAAACCAAGATATGGCACGTTGTTCTCGCGCGCATATTTTGCAGCCAAGATTTTCCCTTCAACGCCCCTGTTTCCAAATCCACCTGGAACAACAATGGCGTCAACATCACCAAGGCAAGCCTCTGCACCCTTTTTCTCGATTTCCTCGCTGTCAACAAGCTTTATCTTGGCTTTTATCTTATTCACAATCCCGGCGTGCTTGATAGCCTCAGTAACAGAGATGTAGGCGTCGGGAACCATGATATACTTTCCAACAATGGCAACGGTTTTCTGCTTGTAGTCTTTTTTGAACTCGTTAACCATTTTCGTCCATTCTTTATTGTCTGCTTTCTTCGCCTTTATTTTCAAAAGTTCCAAAACAACATCGTCAAGCTTTTGCTCTTTCAAAAGAAGCGGAACGGCATAGAGCGAGTCGGCGTCTTTGTTGTGAATAACATACTTTGGGCTTTTGAGCGAACAGAACATTGCAACTTTTTGCTTCATACCCTCACTCATTTCAACATTCTTGTTCGACCTGCAAACAAGAATATCTGGAACAAGCCCAAGCCCTGTGAGTTCCTTCACAGAATGCTGAGTCGGCTTGGTTTTCACCTCGCCAGCGGCTTCAAGATATGGCAAAAGGGTAACATGAATATGAACAGTGTTGTGTTCACCCCTTTCCATTCTAAACTGCCTTATTGCCTCCAAAAATGGCAAGCCTTCAATGTCGCCAACAGTGCCACCAACTTCAACGATAACAACGTCAACATCGTCGCTTTCAACGCTCTTCATCGCCTCTTTGATTTCATTCGTGACATGAGGAACAACCTGAACAGTTCCCCCAAGATATTCGCCATCGCGCTCTTTTTTGATGATGCTTGAATAGATTTTTCCACTCGTATAGTTGCAGTTTTTGTTGAAACTGAGATCCAAAAAGCGCTCATAGTGGCCAAGATCCAGGTCAGTTTCGGCGCCGTCGTCAGTAACGAAAACCTCGCCGTGTTGATAAGGACTCATTGTTCCCGGGTCAACATTAAGATATGGGTCGAGCTTTTGCACGGTGACTCTCAGCCCCCTGTTTATCAAAAGCCTACCAAGACTAGCAGCGGTGATACCCTTTCCAAGACTTGAAACAACGCCGCCTGTAACGAAAACATACTTGCTCATTTGTGTTTGTGCTCCTTCAAAAAAAATTACTACCATACGAATTATAAATTCAATAAAAAAGCAGTGTCAAACAAACAACATTTCAAAAAATTATTTATGTAATTTCAACAAAGTTGATTCAAAAATCATTTTACTTTTTGAAAAACATCTTGTATAATAATAGAAAAATATTAGTATGGAATTTGCCCCCAAAAAAGAAAATATAAATTTTTTGAAATGATTTCAAAATTATAAAAAAATAGGTGAAAATTTTCACCTACTTTTTTGTTTTCAATTAAAATAACGGCCTAGTAAATTCTCTTTTTTCGTTTTTCTTAACAACGATGCCGCGCTTTTTGAACTCTTTGTCGATTATTTTTTCAAGCTCGTTTGAGGCGTTTTCGAATTTGTCGGTGTAAACGACATAGTCATAGAAGCAGCTTTGCTTGTTTTCATAGTCAACCCTGTCGAAAAGGCGAAGTCTTATGGTTCTTTCACTCTCTCCTCTTTCGCGAAGCCTATCGAAAAGCACACTTCTTCGTTTGACCGTGACATATATTCCAACGATGTCAAGGTCTTTGTTTTGCTTTATCATCTTGTAGCTGTCAACGTCGATGTCTTTTATTGCGACTTGCCCATTTTTGATGACCTTTTCATATGACGCGCGCCCCGTTCCGTAGTACTCTTGGTCCTTGTGGACTTTGTTGAACTCCAAGAAGAAATTCTCCTTTATTTTTTGCTCGAATTGAGCTTTTGTCATATACACATATGTTCCGCGCACCTCAGTTTTTCGCGACTGGCGAGTCGTGTAGGACTGGATTTTTTTGATGTTTGGATAGATCTCCATCATCCTATATAAAAGTGGTGTTTTGCCCGACCCCGACGGCCCTGAAATTATAATAAACATATTTTCTCCCTTGTGTTAAATTAATGCTTTGAACTGCTCAATAAGACTTTTATATAGCTCAAAAGCGCCTTCAAGTGTTTGCTTTTTGGTGAGGTCAACATCAACACTCTTCAAAAGGTCAAGAGGCTTAACGCTGCTGCCTGCCTTCAAAAAGTTCATGTATTTTTCAATATACTTCTTGTCGCCTTTCAAAATGTTGTTCGCTATCGTGCAGGCTGAGATGAAGCCGGTGGAATACTTATAAACATAGTATGGCCTATAAAAATGCGGAATCCTGCTCCATTCAAACTTTGAAAACTCTGTTGCCTTCGCCCCATCTCCAAAATAGAGCGCTTGCAACTTCTCATATTCCTCGTTGAGCGATTCAACGATTATTGGCTTGTTCTCTTGCAGCGAGGTATAAACATAATGTTCAAACTCAGCGAACATGGTCTGGCGATATAATGTTGTGTAGAAATTGTGCAAAAGTTGGTCGATGAAGAATAGTTTCTCTTCCTTTGTCTTTGCCTTGTTAATCATGTAGTTATTGAGGATGATTTCGTTCACAATCGACGCCACTTCGCAAACAAAGATACTTGGGTTGCTCTTTGTTATTGGCTGGGTTTTGGATGTGTAGTAGCCGTGCATTGCGTGCCCCATTTCATGCGCGATTGTTGAAAGCCCACTATATGTGTTTGAGTGGTTGAGCAGAACATATGGATGCACGCCAAAAATGTCGAGGCAGAATCCGCCACTGGTCTTGGCAGGCTTCTCATAAACATCCAGCCAACCGCTAGAAAATGCCTTTTTCAAAACACTTGTGTAGTCTTCGCCCATCACTTTGAGCGCGTCAAGCACAATGTCAACCGAGCTTTGATAGTCGAACTCGCCTTCCACTTTGCCAAGCGGATAGTAGTTGTCAAAATAGTAGTAGGTTCCAACGCCCATTGCCTTTTTTCTCAGCCTCTCAACTTCATAGAAAAGGTCGAGATTGTTGTGCACAACCTCAATGAGCGTTGAAAGCACTTTCGGGTCAGTTTTATCATTGAAGCAAGAGTTTTCCAACAGGGTTTTGAATTTCCTGATCTTCGAAAAGAACATACTCTCCTTTGCGTCGGACAAATAGAGCGAACCGAGAGTATAGTTGAATTTCTTATATGCCTCGTGCACTTGGTTATATACTTTCTTTCTTAGGTTTTGGTCCTTGTTTGTGATGAGCTTTCCATAGCTTGCGTGAGTGAGTTTTTCAACTTTGTTTTCAACTTTTATTGTGCCGAAGTCGAGGTCAACATCGTTGAAATTATCAAAAACTTCCCCAAACGCGCCAAAACTTGGGTTCATGTTGAGCACTGACGCAATATTCTCTTTCAAGATATGTTTCTTGCCGTCGATGATGTCTTGAATGTCGTTGTCAAAATCGCGAAACGCCTTGTCACCTTTGAGCGACAACAAAAACTCGGTTTTGTTTTTGCTGAGTTCTTCGCTTGCAAAAGCAAGTTTTGGCATTATCTCATTCTCAAAGTTCACAATCTCAGCTTCCAAAGTTCTTGCAAATTCATCTTTACCATTTAGCGATTTGCGAAGATGCAAATAGCACTCCACCCTTCCCATTGTGAGATTGATTTTCTCCGAAAGCGTGAAAAAATCATAGATAGCGTCGCGCGTTTTGAGTTTGCCTTTGAACCCGGCAAGCTTTTGCTGTTCTTTTTTTACCTTCTCAAAATCCGCCTTTGCATCCTGTTCATTTTTATAAATATCATCTAAATTCCAATCAAATGTTAAATTATTCATATCCACCTCATTTTCGATTATAACCTGTTTTATGTTTTTTATCAATCAAAAAACCGAACAAAAAAATAAAAAAAGGATGCACGAAAGTGCACCCCAAAGTTTTTTGCTTTTTAGTTATTCTTGCCGCCACTTGTTGGGTCTTTTGAAAAGAGTCTTGATCGCCTGATGATGAGTTGAATGAGCATCCAAATTGCCGCGAGCCCAACAATAGCATAGATTATTCTTGCGATAACGCCCGCGCCACAAATCCATGTGACCAGGTTCCATGAAAAAACGCCAACCAAAAGCCAGTTGAAGCAGCCAACAAGCATTATGGAAAGTGCAACAATATTTGCAATAATCATATACTTTTCCTCCATTTTTTACTATTTCTAGTATGCTAAAAAAATCGAAAAGTATTCGAAAATTGCGCAAAAAAAATCCATTAGCAAGCTAATGGAAAGAATTTTAGTAGCCTCTATAAATTGAGTTAAAAATCAAGAATGCAATGCACAAAACGAAGATGATGATTGCAAGAGCAACAGTTGCTTTTTTCACCTTGCCTTGAAGCGATTCACCTTTGTTTCTGTTATAGAAAGTGTCTGTTGCACCTGTTATAACATTTGTTCCTCCTTGGTCTTCTGTTTTTTGGCAAAGAACCAAGATTGTTATTGCAAGCGCGCAAAGACAAACCAAAACTGCTAAAACTATCTTTATCACAGGGAAAGAACTAACGACCCATGCTGGCACAGTTGCATCACCTGAGAGCATAACATGAATAAAATTTTTCATTTTTCCTCCAATTAACTTTTGAATTATAACACAAGATTTTTTTTAATGCAAGTGCTTTTGTTATTATAACACAAAAAACATAACAACCATTGCAATCAAAACAATAACGATCGCGGCGGCGAAAATCTTTTTGAGCGTTCCATTGCCGCCAACCCATTTTTTGAGTTCCCTGGTGTCGATGAACAATACAAGAACAAAAAACGCGAACAAACAAACATAGATTGCGGTCAGTTTCTTTTCTTGCGCTGTTTGTGCGAGCAAAATATTAAAATTGACTATCAAATTTTGCATAACACCCTCACGCCGATAGTATAACACCAAACATCAATCTTGTCAATGCCACTATCTCATGCAAATCTTTGCAAAATCGTGAGGGTTCTTGGTTGCGCCGCCAATCAAAACGCCGTCAACAACATCGAGCGCCAAAATCCCGTCAACATTTTTGAGATTAACACTTCCACCATACATAACCTTGGTTTTGTATTTGAGCACCTTTTCAGCTTCAGTTTTGATTGTTTTCATTATTGGTTCAAGTTCCTCAGGTGAAAGACTGTTCCCCGTTCCAATCGCGCTTGCAGGCTCCCAAACAACGATAATATTGTCGTTTTTGTTGCTAACGCTTCTAAAAAGTTCTCTCAGTTCCTGCCTCAAAACTTCTTCATAGCCCTTCTTGCCGTCAATGCTCAAACAAACCATGCAAATCATACCTTCATTTTGCGCAAGCTTGATTTTTTTCGCGATAGTCTTGTTGTCTTCCAAGAACAAATTTCGCCTTTCGCTATGCCCCAAGATCACGGCCTTTGCGCCCACAGAGCAAACTTGTTTTGCAGAAACTTCGCCGGTGTAGGCTCCCTCTTCAAACTGCGAGATGTCCTGCGCACCAACCATAATCTTGCTTTTCTTCGCGATTTCACAAACACTTGCCAAAAAAGGATACGATGGGCAAACAACAACTTGGTTCGAAGTTTTCTTCGTTTCTTTTTTTACAATTTTAATAAACTTTATTGTATCGTCAAATAATTTCGTTTCTTTTAGATTAGCAACAATCCACTTCATAAGTTATTTTTCCTTTATTTATCTTCAAGCACTTCAACGCCGGGAAGTGGCGAACCCTCCAAGAATTTCAAAGTTGCCCCGCCACCTGTTGAAAGATGAGTTATTTTGTTTGCATAGCCAAGTTCCGTGATGGCAGCAACGCTGTCTCCACCACCAACAACCGAAACGGCGTCGGTCTTGGCGATTGCCTTTGCGATTTTCTTTGTTCCCTTTTGGAACTTCTTAAATTCATAAACGCCAAGAGGTCCATTCCAAATAATGGTCTTTGCCTTCTTGATTTCATTTTTGAAAAGTTTGATGGTCTTTGGCCCAATGTCCATGCCCTGATAGCCCTCAGGGATGTTGTAGGCGTCAACAACCTTGCTCTTTGCGTTTGGAGAGAACTCGTTCGCAACAACAACGTCAACAGGGAGCAAAAGCTTGACATTCAGCCTTTCAGCCTCTTCGATGATCTTCGTTGCAACTTCAACCTTGTCTTCTTCAAAGCGGCTCATAGAAAGTATGCCACCGCGCGCCTTAATGAAGGTGTTTGCCATTGCCCCACCAACCAAAATCACATTGGCTTTTGAGAGCAATTTCAAAATCACACCAATCTTGTCGGAAATCTTCGCCCCGCCCATTATAACAACAAATGGTGGTTCAGCTTCGTTAACGGCCTTGCTCAGCGAGAGGATCTCCTTGCTTATCAAAAATCCTGCAACTGCTGGAATATGCCTTGCAATCCCAGCTGTTGAAGCATGAGCTCTGTGCGAAACGCCGAACGCGTCGTTAACAAAGATGTCGGCAAGGCTTGCAAGTTCTCTTGCAAAATGGTCGTCGTTCTCCTCTTCTTCCTTATAGAATCTCACGTTTTCGAGCATAACAACTTCGCCGTCTTGCATTTCGCTTGTCAGCTTCTTTGCACTTTCACCAATGGTGTCGGTTGCCATTTTAACCGGAACACCCAAAAGTTCTTGCAGCCTTCTTGCAACTGGGGCGAGCGAAAATTTTGGGTTCACCATTCCCTTTGGCCTGCCAAGGTG
>CANQQH010000047.1 GCA_947625955.1 uncultured Clostridia bacterium
TGAGTTGATACATGATAACGCTCGCGCTAACCCCCGCATTGAGGCTCTCCATTTGGTTTTTCATTGGCAACGATATACTCTTTGTTGCAACGCTTTTGAACCTCTCACTAACGCCCTGCCCTTCGCTGCCAATAACAAGGCAATAGAGTTTGTTTGTTTTCGTGAGCGAAAACACATTTTCGCCCTGCATATGAGCGATGTAGATTTGAGTTTTCGTTCTGCTTATCTCGCTCATGAGGTCTTCAAAAGAAAGCTCAAAGATATTCACGCGAAAGATTCCACCTGCGCTGCTGCGCACAACTTTTGGGCTGTGCGGGTCGGTTGAGTCAAGAAGCACGATGTTGTTATAGCCAACCGCAATCGCCGTTCGAATTATTGTTCCCATGTTGCCGGGGTCTGAGATTCCGTCAAGCACCACAAAAGGCTCTTTTATTTCAAACTTTTGCTTTTCTTTCATCTTCACTTCGGCGATGATGCCTTGCGAAGAAACGGTGTCTGAAATTTTTGAAAACGCGCTTTTGCTGAGCAAATACACATTTTTGCACGCGCTTATTAACTTTTCATATTTCTTTTCGTAGCCTTTTTGAACAAACAAGCCAACTATCTCTTGCGAGCCGATAATTTCGCTGACAAGCTTATAACTTTCAACCAAAAAAGTGCCGCTGGCTTTGCGAAACTTCTTGTCACAAAGACTTGCAGCGTGCTTGACTTTTTCGTTATTGACACTTGATATAATTTCCATATTTTATAGTTTACACTTCTAGCCATAATTTTTCAAGCAAAAACGAACGCAAAAAGCAGACTTTAACTTTTCGTTAAAGTCTGCGAAAGAAAGTGCTATTATATATTAGTTACGCCTGCTGGAATATCAGGTTCAATCAAATTTTCAAGTGCTGAAACGATTGACGCATTTGTTAGCCCAGCATTCAATGTGCTTGCAGAAAGGTCACTTGCAAGTTCAATTTCGCCAGTGTAGGCATAGTCAAATTCGATATTGCCTGTAACATTCATTTCAAAATGGTTATCTTGGTCTGCATCATCATGATACTTCGTATATTTAACGCTCATAAGGTTATTGCCCTCGTAATACGCCTTGAATGTGTGTTTTTCATAGCCAGCCGTACTTTCCCAATCAACATTGAGAGTTGACTTACCTTTTTTGGCGTTAATAGTGTTAGAACTAGAACCCTCGACTTGCAAAGCGCCATCGGCGGCATCGTCGATATAATCAACATAAAACTCAACAACGTCTTCTATTGTTGCTTTGAAATCAGCCTCGGATGAGAAGAAATTATATTCATCAACATTGTCTTCTGCGTTTGAAACTGGGGGTTGTTCAGTGCCGGCAATAGATATTTTGGTGTCGTCGTTGACAATCTTGTGAAGCACAGCAAACTTGTTTTCTGCCCCCATGCGCCCAAACACGAATGTTACAGTTTGCTTGTTTTCGGTGACTGTCTTGCCAGGTAAAAGCACTTTTTCAGGACTGATTGTTGGCTCAGTCACTTTTGTTTTCGTGACAACTTCAATGAAAATTGAAGTGTCAGCGCCCTTTCCAACGCGTGAAAACTTGATATCTTTTTGAGACTCAGTTGTTGTTATTAAGTCGTCGGAATATTCAATGTCAGTATTTGGGTTATAAAGTTCCACTTCTTCGCTGGCTTCGATTGTCTTTTTCTCGCTGAAAGTGAGGTTCATATCCTCATAGGAAGAATATTGTTGAGCAGCTTCGAAACTTGCTTCTTGTTTTTCAAGAAACTTTTTTAGATCCTTCCTGCTCATGTCTCCCCCACACGCCGCAAAAACTAGCGTACATGGGATTATCAAAAGTGCAAGCAAAAGATATTTGAAGGTTTTTTTCATTTCTTTCTTTCCTTATTATTATTTTTATGTTGAATCGTCCTGATTTTTCACTTTCTGAAAATCTCATAAAGTGACGAAGCAGACCTTAACACTTTTGTTAAGGTCTTTGCTTCATTAGTATTTTATATTACATGCTAGACAAGAATTGAAATTCAAGCAACTCGTCAAGCGATAAGCTAGAAAGTCCTTCGCCCAAAGTTCTTGTTCCAAAGTCGCTAAGCAAACTGATTGTTCCAGAGAAGTTGTAGTCAACTTCAAGTGAGCCAGTTATAGTTGTAACTCTTTCATATCCCTCGTTAAAATATTTGCTTGTTGAATCAAAGTTCACACCAGCAAGGTTTTTGCCATTATACTTAACGTTTGCCGTCATGTCTTGGTATGAATGATTCGAAGTTGAAATGCCAACTTCAATATTTTCAACTTTTGATGTGACAATGTTGCCTTTTTTGATGATTTCACCACCCATAGTATATGCTGCTGCGGCATATTGGCCTGCGGTTTGCGAGTATGAAATGAAGTAATCAACAACAGTTTCAACAGCTGCTTGGAATTCTGTTTCGCTTGGATATGAATAGTATTCGTCAACTTTTTGATCGTCATGTGAAACTGGTTCTTGCGCTGCGCCATCAATTGTTGTTTTTGTTGGATCTACAACTTTTGTGTGAGAAACTGAAAATTTGTTTTCAGTTCCCATTTTGCCAAACAAATATGTTTCTGTTTGAGAATTAGTTGTAACAGTCTTGTTGCCAAGAGTTTTGTCGGCTTTCACGGTTGTTTTTGTTTCGGTTGTTTTCGTTGTTGCAACAATTTTGAGAGCAGTTCCTTCGCCCTTTCCGGTTCTTGAAATCTCAACGCTTCTCTCAGTTTTTGTTGTTACAGGCATTTTTTCGGTTGTTTCAGTCTCGTCAGCGCCCTTTTTGTAGGTAACATCTTCGAAGTCGTTATCAATGCTTTCTTGTTTTGCATTAACTCGAATATTTTTGTATGAAGCATAATCTTGATCTTTTTCGAAATTTGATTGTTGCTCATAAATTAATTTTGCAAACTCTTTTGTGCTCATCGAACTGTTGCCGCAGGCTGTGAAAACCAACGCGCAAGGTATGAGCAAGAGAGCAAGCATTAAATATTTGAAAGTCTTTTTCATTTTTCTACCTTCCTCATAATGATTTTATTACATTATTCCCAATCCGCTAAAAAGCGTGTACATATCGTTTTCGAACGAATCACCTATAACTTCGCCAACCACATAAGTTGAAGCATCTTCAAGGTTTGCTGGAAGTTTTGCGTTTGATGTGTAGCTATATGTGTAGGTTTCTGTTCCATTCTCAGTTCCTTCAACACTTTCAGCTTTGGTCTCAAAAGAGATTTTTGAAAGTTTTGCGTCGTCGAATGTGCAATCATAATTTGCTTCGGCAAACATTTCTTCATAGCCAAGCACCATTTCCAAATTGACTTTAACGGTTTTTCCATCCTTTGAAATAGATGAACCAGTTATTGACAAGCCATCAGCCATATCTTTAACGATGGCCATTAAGGCAGTTTGATAGGCTGCATCAAAGAGATCTTTGTTTGCGGCTTCAACAAGAGTTTCAACATTTGTTTTGAACTCTTCTTCTGACGAAATTTCTTCAACGGTTTTTCCGTTGTTCTCTTTAACGCTTGCATCTTCATCTGGCTTTTCACCTTTTACCGAAGTCATCTTGGTTTTTTCGTATTCTTTAACAGCATAATACTTCATTGTTGGTTCTTCGCCAGCAGCAGTTGTGATTCCACCAAGATAGTAGGTTGTTGTTTCAGTTTCAGTAACAACAACGTTGCCATCAACGGTCTTTGCACTTTCATCATAGTTAGGGCTTGTGGTGGTTGTGGTGGTTGCTTTTGTAACCTTCACAACAACTTTATTGCCCTTTCCTGTTCTTTCATAGGTCAAAGTTGTGTTTTCTTCTTCTTTTATTTCAAAAGACTTTGTTTCAACTTCTTGACTATCTGCATTTTTAACTTCAAGTTCCTGAGTTGAAGTGCCTGTTGTTTTTAGTGCTACTGAAACTTTGATATCTTTATAGTTTTCATAGTCTTCGCCCTTGATATGTTCAACATATGAATCATATGTATAGCGAGCAAATTCTTTGTTCGTCATGCCTTTTGAACCACACGCCGTGAAAACGAGCGCACATGGAATAATCAAAAGAGCAAGCATAATATATTTGAATGCTTTTTTCATCTTCATATCTCCTTTTTATTATTGACCAAAACTGCCGCCGAGGCCAGCGCCAAGGTCTTGGGACAAGTCGTATGTGCAGCCAGAAAGATCATATTCGGCAGCTGTGATTTCAGCCTCGGTCAACATTTTCGCACTTGAAGTGTATTCGAAATTGATTGAACTCGACAATTCAATCTTGCCTTGTTTATAGCCTTCCATGCATGCTAAATTGTTAAGGCTAACAACCTTTCCGTCGTTGAATTTAACTGTGATACCTGCTTCAACATATGTTGGTGTTGAATCAACAGAAAGTGATGGAACAGCAGATTCTGCTTTTGCAGTCACATTCTTTCCATTCTTTTCATAGCTGATATTAAATGGGGTTGATGCGTCAGGAGCAACTGAGTAGTATGCAGGAATAAAATAGTTGCTGTTGATGGTTGAAACAGCTGCCTCTACTGCTGCTTGGAAAGCCTCTTCACTTTCGAAATTTTTACCAGTTTTGCTGGCATTTTCGTTTGAATTAACATATGCCGTGTTGTCAACAGATGTTTTTGTTACGGATTCGCTATCAAGCAAAACATAGTATTTTTCAGTTTCATTAGCTTTGTTCATGCCAAAATAGTATGTTTTTGTTGATTCATTGATTGCGATAGTTTTTCCACCCGACAAAGTTTGGTCTTCTTTCACGGTTTGAGTTGTTGTTTTTGAAGAATTTTTGATTGTTATTTTCAAAACAGTGTCCTTTCCTTTTCCTGTTCTTTCAATAACAATATTTGTTGTGGCTTCGGTTGGAACTTCAACATTTTCTGTCTTTTCATCACCCTCAGCAGTTTCCTTATATTGAAGTGGTTGCATCGTCGTCATTTTCTGCGATGATTCAAGAGTGATTTTGAAGTCCTTGTAGTCTTTATATGTTTCAGTTGCTTGATGTGTGTTGTAGGCATTATAAACAAATTGAGCAAATTCACGAGTGCTCATAGCTTTGCTTCCGCAGGCAGTGAACACCAACGCACATGGAACAAGCAAGAGTGCGAGCATAAAATATTTGAGTGCTTTTTTCATTTTTTTATCTCTCCTTTTTTGATTAATAAACACAGCATACACTCAAAAAAATCGTCTTGTCAAACAAATTTAGTTATGTTTTCATAATTTTCTTGAAAATTTTTTTGGCGGGTTTTGTAGAAATTTTTCACTTTTCGACACGAACGAACAAAAAACAACATAAAAAAATCACCGCCGTCTTCACGCGATGATTTCTTTTACACTTTTTTTAAGCTTTAACTTTGTTAACAACGTCTTTGAAAGCTTCTTTATTGTTAACAGCAAGATCAGCAAGAACTTTGCGGTTAAGGTCAATACCCTTCTCTTTCAAGCCGTGCATAAGCTTGCTATAACTGAGCCCATATTCTCTTGCAGCAGCATTGATTCTTGCAATCCAAAGGCCACGCATATCTCTTTTCTTGTTCTTTCTGCCAACATATGCGTAGTTCTCGCTCTTCATAACGGCTTCTCTGGCAACTCTATAAAGTTTGCTCTTTGAGCCCCTGTAGCCTTTTGAGAGCTTGCGAATTTTTACTCTTTTCTTATTAGCATTAACGCCTCTTTTAATTCTCATAGCTAACGTCCCTCCTTAGTCCTGATTTCCAACAAGTTTTTTGATGGTTTTTTGTTCACCTGCATAAACATATGCTGAGCCCCTAAGGTGACGCTTACGACCTGTTTCCTTCTTGGTTAGAATGTGGCGCTTGTTTTGATGAGCTCTTTTAACTTTGCCACTTTTCAAAACGTTAAATCTTTTCTTTGCAGCACTGCTATTTTTTTGTTTTGGCATAATTTTCTCCTTCCTTTCTCTATTTTTTTACTTTTGGGTTTAGAATAACAACAACATTTCTGCCTTCAACTTTTGGCTCTTTGTCTTTCACGGCAAACTCTTCAACCTGAGCGCAGAAAGCGTTGACAATCTCGATTCCCTTTTGGAAATACGCCTGTTGACGCCCCCTCATTCTCAAAGCAACTTTAACTTTGTTGCCAGCTTGCAGAAACTTTATTGCGTTCTTTGCCTTGATGTCAATATCGTGCTGCTCAATCGTCATCGAAAGCTGAACTTCTTTCAGTTCCACAATCTTTTGGTTTTTCTTTGCTTCTTTTTCTTTCTTTGCCTTGTCGAAAATGAACTTTCCATAGTCCATTATTCTCACAACCGGAGGCACAGCATTTGGCGAAATCTTCACAAGGTCAAGCCCAGCTTCGTCTGCCAACCTGTTTGCTTCCCTTGAACTCATCACGCCTAGTTGCTCTCCGTTTGCGCCAATAACCCTCACTTCTCTATCGGTTATGTCGCCGTTTAATTGATGTTCTTGTTTTATGGTTCTATCCCCCTTTACTTTGCTCAAAACTTCAAAAAAGACTAGGGCAAAAACCACCCTAGTCAGAAAAAAGGAAAAATCCTATAATTACAAACTATTTTACCCAACAAAAATGTTTCATTCGGTTGGAGGAAAGTGGTCTTTCTCTTGTTCTAAGCAGGCATATAATATCATGCAAATTTTCGTTTGTCAAGCACCTACGCCTTATTTTTTATTTCCTTTTTAATGTTTCTTATGAACTCAGCAAGGTTCTTGTCTTTTTCTTCAATGTTGCCCCTGCGCCTTATTGAAATAGTCTTCTCCTCGGCTTCCTTCTCGCCAACAATAATCATGTATGGTATCTTTTGAAGTTGCGCACTGCGAATCTTGTAGCCAATCTTTTCGCCGCGAGTGTCAAGTTCAACCCTGACGCCAGCGTCTTCAAGTTTCTTTGCAACTTTTTCGGCATATTTCTCGCTCTTCTCGCTAACATTCATAACAATGACTTGAACTGGGCTGAGCCATAGTGGGAACGCGCCCGCATAGTTCTCGGTGATGATGCCGAAGAATCTCTCAACTGAGCCATAGATAACCCTGTGCAGCATTATTGGCTCTTTGCGCGAACCGTCCTTGTCAACATATTCAAGTTCAAAACGCTTTGGAAGTTGCATGTCAAGTTGAATTGTTCCGCATTGCCATGTTCTGCCGATTGCGTCTTTGATATGTATATCAATCTTTGGGCCATAAAACGCGCCGTCGCCCTCGTTGATAACGAACTCCTTTCCTATTTTATTGAGCGCATTTTTGAGGCAAGTTTCAGCGTGCTCCCATTCCCTCTTGTCGCCAATATGGTTTTCAGGCATGGTTGAAAGTTCAAGGTGATATGTGAGCCCAAACACCTTATACATCTTGTCAACCAACTTGATGATGTTTGCAACTTCGCTTTCAATTTGGTCCTTCGTCATGAAGATGTGGGCGTCGTCTTGAGTGAAGCAGCGAACCCTGAAAAGCCCATGAAGAGTTCCGCTGGCTTCATGGCGATGCACTTTCCCAAGCTCACCAACACGAAGTGGAAGCTCCTTGTAGGAGTGCATCCTTTCCTTATAATATAGCATGCCGCCCGGGCAGTTCATTGGCTTCACGGCAAAAGTGTCGCTTTCGACTTTGAAAGTATACATGTTTTTCTTGTAGTGATCCCAGTGCCCGCTCTTTTCCCAGAGTTTGCGATTGAGCGCGATTGGAGTTGAGATTTCAACATAGCCAGCCTTCTTGTGCTCTTCGCGCCAGAAGTTGATGAGCTCGTTTATAACAACTTGACCCTTTGGCATGAAAAATGGCATGCCCGGAGCAAAGTCGCTGAGGAAAAACAAATCTTGCTCTTTTCCAATCTTTCTGTGGTCGCGCTTTTCCGCCTCTTCAATCATCTTGAAGTATTCTTCCATCTCGCTCGCCTTGTCGAACACAACGCCATAAATACGAGTGAGCATCTTATTTTTCTCGTCACCACGCCAATATGCTCCGGCAAGTTTCGTGAGTTTGAATGCCTTTATCATTCCAGTTGAGCGAAGGTGTGGGCCGCGGCAAATATCATAGAAATCGCCCTGAGAATAGATGCTGACTTCCTCGCCCTCTTTGATTGCATTAATAAGTTCAATTTTATAGGTCTCAT
>CANQQH010000048.1 GCA_947625955.1 uncultured Clostridia bacterium
AAAACCATTTTGATGAGCATTGTAAATCAAAAAAAGAAAGTCGGGAAAGTTTCCCGATTTTCTTTTTTCTCACCTTGGCGACGCACATTTTTGATGGGAGTTGATTTGCGGGGGGAGAAGGGAGGCGGGTTTGTTAATCTGCGGCGTCTATGGAGTCGTCGTCGGTGTCTTCTGGTTCGACGGTTTTGATGCCAGTGGTTTCAAAACACCATTTTTGTTTTGCAAAAACTATCAATTTATTTGCTCTCATTGATATTGAGTTCTGTGTCCAATTTCCGTTTTCCATAAAGTTGTCAAGTTCATTTTGACTCATAAGAGGCGCTTTGGTGAAATACAAACTATCTTTATCTTTCACCTCGTTGTTACTTTTGCGCGCGTTCGCTGAAAGTGGGTCAATTGTCAAATTTCCGATTGAGTGCAAATAATTCTTGTCAAAATATTTCCTTTGCCCGACCTTGGCAAATTTTTCATCTTGCAGGATGCGATTTTTATCTTTATCGCCCTTTTGCGCCACGATGTGCTCAATTGTAAGTTTTTTTCTTGGCTCCGTTTGCCACAAATCGTCAAAGGATAAAGGTGAAAAGCCGTCTTTTTCTCGCAAATAATTTTCATAGCTCCAAAAGAAATAGTTCTTGTCTGGCGAGTAATAATCGATATAGAAATCCTTATCTTTCAATCTCTCAATGAATTTTTCATCGTCTCCAAGCTGGATTATCTTTGTTTTTATATCCATAAACAGGCTTTCGAAATCGCCCTTAAAATCCCTTGCCAAACAAAATAGAGGATCCTGATATTTGTTTGATTGATACTTCAAAATTGTAAGTCCGCGGAAGCAAAAAATTTCTAGCCATTTGCAAAGATTCATAAAGTTGCTTTTGTCTTCATCTTTGTCTAAGCTATACGCTTTTATCAAAAGTGGATAAATTGACGCCATTCTATCAAGTGCAAGCAGCCTATAAAAGAACTCATATTTTTTGCCAAACATAATACTTATCGCATTGAAGGCAGTTTTGAGATTGTTAATATAGTTTTCTATATAGTCATTCAAAATTTGTTCGTTTTTTTCTTTGCTCTCGCCGTCGGATGAGTCTGTGACATTCACCACCAACTTATTTATTTTTTCTTTCAGTTCTTCAAGGTAGTGTTGGTAGGCCTTCACGCTCTTGTTGTTTATTTTCTTGTTTTTCCAGTCCTCAAAAGCAATGAACATATATTGCTGGATTGAGTCTTCGTTCAAATTAAACTTTTTATTTCCACTCATGCCTTCATATGTGTTGTATATGTCATTAAAACCTTGTTGGATGGTATTCAGTAGGGAATTATTCTTTTTGAGCGTTGTTGAGACTTTATACATCAAATAACTTTTTGTTTTTTCAAGGTTCGTTAGAACTTTTCCTCTATCATTTGTGGTTTCAAAAATCATGGCGGCTTCGTTTCTGTCGTTCACGCTATAAACCAAGCAGTTTGCGGCTTGTATTCTTGTTTTGAATCCTATCAATTCGTCTTTGTCGGAGTCTTTAAGCGTTTTTGCGAAATATGATTTTGCGAAACACAAATTGTTTTGTGCCGGTGTTTTTGGGGTGGCTCCACTATTCTCGGCTAATATGAAGGACTTGAAATATCCGTCATCTTGGTCTTGCAATTGGAGCACATAGTTGTTCTTATATTTGATGTATTTTTTATATAGTTCATCCGCCTCGCTTGTTTCCCCGATTGCATTCAATCGTTCTATCAAACATTTGATGAAAATGACAAGAGTTGTGAGCCTCTGTTGCCCATCCACGATTTCGTAAGTATCATCGGCACTGTCACTATCTTCATTAGCGTCATCCTTTTTTTGCAGAAGAATAGTCCCGTAGTAATACTTTTTGTAGTTCTCCGTGTGGCTAAAATCATCCAAAAAATCTTTTAATTGTTTCTCTTTCCATGCGTAGCTTCTTTGATAATTTGGGATTTCGAAATATGTCTCCTCAACAAAAATATTTTTTATACTTTGTTTCCCGTCTGGAATTGCCATGATTACCTCCTCGTTGGTATATTCAAAAGTTGAGTATAATTATAACATAAATTTTGCAAAGTCACATCAAAACAAACAGGAATTGTAAGTTTTTTTGTAGTAGTAGATTGATATGATGGCTCGTATGTATTTGTACAACTGGGCGGGGCAGATAAATGGGGTATTGCAAAGGGGGAGGGGACGTGGTATAATACTTCGTGAAAGAGGAAACGATGGAACAGAACAAAGTTCTTTGCGATTACAGGCAATATGTTGAAAGGCATAAGGAGTGCGTCGAAAAAGGGTTTGCGATTTTGGAGCCGTTTTTGCGCGAGTATTTGAGTGGTGAAGAGTTTGCGCTGCTTTCGCAAAACATTAGAGTGCACGACCAATCGAAGTTTCAAGATGATGAATTTTTTGCGTATGCTGAGTATTTCTACGGCGACAAGGAAAAGGCGAGAAGCGAGTTTGAGAAAGCAAAGAACTTGCATAAATCAAGAAACCCGCACCACCCGGAATATTGGAAAAGCAAAAGCGAAGAAATGCCGAGGGTGTTTGTTGTTGAAATGGTTTTGGATTGGTGGTCTTTTGGTCTCATGAAAGATGATTTGGGCGAGATATTTGAGTTCTACAAAAAGCAAAAGGGCGGGCTCAATCTAACAAAAAACGAGGCTGAAATTGTTGAAAAAGTTATGTCTGCCATAGAGGAAGTCCAAGAAAATTTGCGCGGCAAAAGCGCGCGCTAGGCAAGACAAAATTTTGCTCAAAAAGGAGGATTTTATGGAAACAAACGCAATTATTGCTGGTGAAAATGTGACGGTGGTTGTTTCGTCAATCGCGGCAAACCAAAGTTTTGTTGTGGCGTTTTGGGACGGCAACGAAAGGCATGGAATTGTCAACTCTGTTGACAAGGATTTTCTAATAAAAACTTGCGCGAATTGCGGATTTCCAAACACGATTTTGTTCAAGCATACCGACCATGCAAACAAAGATGGACTTTGCAGCGCGTGTGTTGTGCCTGACTCAAAAGCCAGCGATGGAATTTTCGTTGAAGAAGTTGAAGACGCAAATGGAATACACTTGGAAATATCGCCGTTCAAGAATCGCGAAACTTCAAAAAAAGTCGAAAAAGAATCTCCACAAATGTGAGGTGCTTGACATAAATCTTGCCAAGTGATATTTTATATTTGCCGCTACCCTAAAACAGGGAAGCCACGAAGGGAATCTTGCGTGGACAAGGAAGAACGTTTGGCAATTTTTGGCGTAGACTTCCTAGATGACTGCTTTTGCAGTCATTTTTCTTTTATAGTCGCAATTGGTTAAAAAACAATGACTTGTGATTTTAATAGCTGTTCGCCATTATATATTGAATTGATAAATCTCGAATTTTTATTTTCCCGAGATCTAAACGTTTGTAGCGTTTTACTTAAGGTGTCTTCAATCTTTGCAGGATTAAAACACTTTTTTATCTTTTTATCATGATACATTCTGTCAAAAGTTAGCCATCCATAATAATTATCGCGATAGTGCATAATGTATTCATCGGGAGACACGCAATAGGAAATATTGCAATCTACTTCTTTATTGATAAGTTCTTGCTTCCAATAATTTTCGAATTCATCAATCATATAGCAATTTAGATTAATTTCATATAAATCCTTTATATTTTTGGGATAATAAATTTTCAAGGCTATATACTCGTTTGGATGTATATATGCTGGTAAACCCAAAATATCAGAATAGTAATTTCTGTTTACAAGTGATGTTCTCCAAGATATCAATTCATACCTAGAATAGATATTAACATTGCTTTTATAATCCAGTTGCAAAAAACCAGCCTTGATGGTCTTTTTCCCTTTATTGACCAAAATGATTGTTTTGCATGACCAAAAATCATCTTCAAAATCAAGACTATCATAATCAAAATAGATTGTGTTTAGTGCTGTAAGTTTAGGATTGAAGTATGGTAACAAAAAGAGCTCCATCTCGCGTTCCACAGACACTTGGTCATGAACTATAGAAAATTCTGGTCTGCTCGCAATAATTTTTTTGTTTTTTTCTTGATTTTTTTCTTGCTCTAATTTTTTATTGACCATATCATCATGTTTTATGGTTAGTTTAACACCTAAAAAAGTAAAAAGTCCGCCTATCAAACCACCTAAAACAGAAGTTATGATAGGAACAACAACATAAAAAATTATATCCATAACATCTCCTTTTTTGATAAATTTATATAAGTTCGCAATAATGTTTTTATAAAAAATGGTTGGTGTTTTATTGTTGCCAGTTGGCGAAGGGGAGAGTGGAGTGGGAGAGAAGGAAGGATTTGAGGAGGGCGGATTTGGTTTGGATGGGGTTGGTGCAAGGGAAGTACCAGACTTCAAGGTTGTTCCAGCCTTTGATTTGACCAATGGCTCTGCCGCCGCGGGCGCGAACATCTTCGCCTTTCCAGTATTGTTTGTGAAGCTCTACGCGCGCCCTCATATTGTTGCTTCTGCCAATATAGAGGATGTTCGAATCGGTTAGTTTTGCTTGCAATTTTTCTTGGGAGAAGGCGGGCTCAATTTCGGCGCAAGATTCTTCAAGTTCGCCGTTTGAAAGAAGTTCCACTTTGCCAAAGTCGTTCGGCAAAACGAAAATATAAACGCCCTCGCAATCGCCGTTATCTTGCAAACTGCCCAGTTTTCCACCGAACTCAAAGCTATGACCCAAAAACATTTTTTCCATTTTGTGTTCTCCCAATTTTAGTTCTATTATAGCAAACAATATGGGACAAAAACAACTCATGCAAGGAACTTTATTCATCGGCAAAGAATATTTTGAATTTTTCGCGGCGCGTGGTAGTATAAGGTTAAAAATGGGCGATGTGAACATTGCAAAGAAATAATTAAAAAATTGTTTATAAGCCTTGAAAATTATGTTATAATCAGGTGGCGGAGGAACTATGGAAGGCTGGGAAATTACGCACAAGGTTGATGATGAAACGCTGAAAGCGCTGCTCTCGCTAGACAAGCAGGCTTTTTCTGGAAAAGACATTGGTTCTTTTGAGCGTTGCAAGGCGTGGCTCAAAGTCAATGACAAAATCTACACTGTTCTTAAACTTGGCGGGAAAACTATCGGCTATATAAATTTTGTGCCTTTAACTAATGATGCGTTTGAAAAGTTTAGTTCAGGCGAGCTGAAAGATTTTGACCTGACGCCAAACGACATTTTGCCATTTTCGCTTGGCGAAGAATTGAATTGCTTGTTTATGTCTATCGTCATAAAGCAGGAGTTTCGCGACGGAGAGGCGATAAAAAGACTCACAAACGCTTTCAAAGAATTTTTGGAAAGGCTCAAAGAAGAGGGCGTGAGAATACGCCGAATCCTGCAAGACTGCGTGAGTATTGACGGCATAAAGTTTGCTTTATATTTCTTTGGCGCAAACCATTTGAGAAACTCCTTAAACGGGAAACTCTATATGGTTGACAACGAAAAACCAAGGAGCATTTATCCGCTGTCGCTTGAATATGAGGAGATCAATGAATCAAACCTCAAAACCGCCGCGCTTATACAGTATGAGATTTTCAAGGACACGCAAAGCGTTGGCTATGAAGACTACAAAAAGTCAATTTTTCCAACGAACAGGCTTGAAAACAAGCTTGTTCCAATAGATTTTCTCGTGAGGTGGGGCAAAACGCCAGTTGGGGTTGTGGGGCTTTATTGCATTGACGGCTACGAAGACGACATCTGGATTGACTGGCTTGGCGTTCTGCCAGAGTATCGCAATCGCGGAATTGGAACGCAAATGTTGATTCACATCTATGAGGTTGCAAAGGCCTACAAAAAGAAACACCTCAGGCTATATACTTTTGCGAAAACCTATCAGGCGGGCGTGAGAATTTATCGAAAGACCATGCAGATTGAAGAGGCCTATCACAACAAAGATGACTACGCGCCTTGGATGAAAGATGCTGATTGCAAAGTTTTCAGCACCAGCCTGCACGACAAGAGGGCAACGCATTGGAACAACAAATTTATCGACGTCCAAAACGAGGCGATTGTGCACGAAAGAAGCTTGGAACTTTTGAAAAAGGAAAAAATAATATAGGCTATTTTTGCACGCAAAAATATTTGTTTGACTAACGCTGAATGTGGTATAATTTTTGAATAAAGAGGAGATTTTATGGTAACATTAGTTATTCTTGATGGTTTTGGATATAGCGAAAAAGTGGAGGGCAACGCAATAAGGTTGCAGGGCACTCCAAATCTTGACAAGCTCAATGTTTTTCCTCACACGCTCATCAAAGCGAGTGGTGAGGCAGTGGGGCTCACTGAGGGGCAGATGGGTAACAGCGAAGTTGGGCATCTCAACCTCGGTGCAGGCAGGGTTGTTTATCAGGATTTGCCGCGAATTAACAATGCAATAAAGAGTGGGGAGTTCTTCAAAAACGAGGAGTTTTTGGCTGCAATAAACCACGCGAAGAAAAATAAGTCAGCGCTTCATCTCATGGGGCTTTTGTCGGATGGCGGGGTTCACTCGCATATTAGTCACCTTAAAGCCTTGGTTGAACTTGCCGACCGCGAAGGGCTCAAAGAAGTTTATATCCACGCGATCACCGATGGGCGCGACACCAAGGTTGACAGCGGCGTGGAGTTTATGAAACAAACTCTCGAATTTGCGAAAGGAAAAGCCAAGGTTGCTGACATCTGCGGGCGTGTTTATGCAATGGATCGCGAAAAAAGATATGACCGTCTTGCGCTTGCTTATGATTTGTATGTTAATGGCAGGGCGGGAATCGCGAATGAAGACCCAATCGAGGCGCTCAAAGAGAGCTATAAAAATGGCATAACAGACGAATTTGTGAAGCCAACAATAATAAACAAAAAGGGCACAATCAAAAATAATGATGCCGTGATTTTCTTCAACTACCGAACAGACAGGGCAAGGGAGATAACAGACGCGCTCACGCAAGATAAGTTCGCCGGATTCAAGCGCGAGAAACTAAAAAACCTTTTCTATGTTTGCATGACTGAGTATGATTCGAACTTTGAGGGAGTGCACATTGCGTTCAAGAACGAGAAGATAAGCAACAATCTTTCAGCAATCATTTCAAAAGCGAACCTAAAACAATTCCATGTTAGTGAAACAACCAAGTTTGCGCACGTCACCTTCTTCTTCAATGGTGGAATTGAAGAGCCAAACGAGAACGAAGACCGCAAACTTATCGACACAATAAATGTGCAGAACTTTGCCGTTTGCCCAGAGATGCGCGCAAAGGAGATAACCGATGAGGTTTTGAAAGCTATCAAGAGCAAGAAGTATGACTTCATTCTCGTTAACATTTCAAATCCTGACATGGTTGGGCACACCGGCGATATCGACGCAACCAAGAAGGCGATCAAACTTGTTGACGAGTGCGCCTATAAGATTGCAACCGAGACGCTCAAATATGGCGGCGACGCAATCATCACTGCCGACCATGGCAACGCCGAAGAACTTCTTGACCAAGAGGGCAACAAGGTGACCAGCCACACAACAAACCCTGTTATGCTATGGCTGGTGAGCGAAAAAAACAAGAATGCAAAACTCATTGACGGCGGCAAGCTCTCAAATGTTGCCCCAACAGTTTTGAAACTTTTGAATCTCCCAATTCCAAGTTATATGGAAAAGCCAATGTTTTGAGAGGCGCAAAGCAAATTCAACTCAAATAATTGATTTTTTGTTTGCGCCGTTATATAATATTTTTATTCGAGGAAAAGTGAAAACATGGCAACTCTTATAACTGGCGCAACTGGTGGGCTTGGAAGGGCGTTCGTTTATGAATGTGCAAAGCGCGGCGACGCACTTGTTTTGACAGGCTCAAACCAAGAGAAACTAACAAAGATAACAAACGATGTTAAGAAAGATTTTGAAAACATCGAGGTCTTTTCGAAAACTTGCGACCTATCTGTGAAAGAAGACAGAGAGGCATTTTTCGCGTGGGTGAAAGAAAATAATATCGAGATTGATTTTCTCATCAACAATGCCGGCTATATCGCTGAGGGCGAATTTCTCACTTTC
>CANQQH010000049.1 GCA_947625955.1 uncultured Clostridia bacterium
AAAATAAAGATTCTTTCAAAGAACAATATCACCGACCGCCACTTTCTCGGCTACTTCTCGCTCTTCGTTTTGTTTGCAATAACATTCGACCTTTCGCGGCTGAGCATGTTCGTTGTGTTCGTTTTGATTCTTGCGATGATTGGCGTTGTTTATGTAAAAAACAAGCTGTTCTTCATCAATCCCTTTCTCAACATCCTCGGCTACAACTTCTACTCCATCGAATATGTTTTGGAAACGGGCGAGCAAAAATCCACCCACATTTTTTTCAGGGGCAACCTCGCCTTAAACAAGGAATACTTCGTTTGCATCAAAAACGAAAACTTTTCTTTTATTTCCCGAAAGAAACATAGCAAAAGCGAGTAAAAATAAAATCGTTTTTCAACAAAACCCTTGTATGGGGCAAAAATTTGCGGTATCATAACTGATGTTTTTGCCTTTGCGTATAAACAGAGAAACAGCAAGCGAACAAACGCTTGCTTTTATTTTTTTTGAGGTTATTATGGAACAAACAAAAGAGATTCAAAACAACAAATTTTTGGGTACTGAAAAGGTGGGCAAACTCCTCAGGATGTTTGCAATCCCTTGCGTGCTTTCGCTCGTTATTCAGGCACTTTATAATATTGTTGACCAAATTTTCATTGGGCAGAGCGGCTACTTGCCCTATGGCAACACGGCAACCGGGATTGTTTATCCCCTCACCGTCATCGTGCTTGCTTTTGGGCTATTCATCGGCGACGGCATCGCCGCACTCATGAGCATAAACCAGGGGAAGAACGACACAAAGAGCACTCACAAAGCTGTTGGAACTGGGATTTCGGTTGGGCTTTTGGTGAGCCTTATTCTCATGGCTCTAAGCTTTATTTTCCAAACGCCTTTACTCAAATTTTTTGGTGCTAGCGGACAAGGCGCAATGATTTTCCCAGACGCAAAAGAGTATAGTTTTTATATCTTTTTGGGCTTCCCATTCTTCTTGCTTGCTTGCGTTTTGAACCCAGTTATTCGTGCCGACGGCAGCCCAAAGTTTGCAATGTTTTCAATGGCGATTGGCGCGATTGTGAACATTATTCTCGACCCAATTTTCATCTTTGTTTGCCACATGGGGATGAACGGCGCCGCGCTTGCAACCTTTATTGGTCAGGTCGTGAGCTTTGTTTTCCATGCCTGCTATTTTTTCAGGTCAAGAAGTTTCAAACTCAAACTTTCGAGCTTTCTTCCGGATTTTCGGTTGCTCTTTTCAAGTTTGAAACTTGGAATTTCAAGTTTCTTGACGCAAGCATCCATTGTTATCATTTCAATTGTCAACAACAAACTCTTGATAAAATACTTTTTTGAGGCAGAAAACGCCATTGGTATTTTCACCGTTGCCTTCAAAATTTTCGGCATTGTTATTAGTATTGTTATAGGAATCGCGGCTGGCGGACAGCCAATTCTTGGGTATAACTACGGCGCGAAAAAATACGACCGCGTGAAAGACACAATGAAGAAAATACTTCTCTCCACCGCCATTGTTGGCGCCGTTGCAACCATACTCTTTGAGGCCTGCCCACAACTCTTGCTCGGGGTTTTCGGCTATTCAAAAAGCGGCTGCTCAGCAGCAGAATACTCGCTTGGCCTCAGCGCATTTAGGATTTATATCGGCTTCATCTTCCTCACCTGCTTCATAAAGGTCATTTCAATATTCTTCCAGGCAATATCAATGCCAGTGAGGGCAATGTTGATCGCCTTGCTTCGCGACGTTATCTTTGTTGTTCCGCTCGCCTATTTGCTTCCGCTCTTAACAAAAGATGCGTTCTACTGGTCGGCCCCAATAAGCGATGTTTTGACCTTCGTTATCTCCGCGGCCCTGCTTGTTGATGTGTTCAAGAAAATGGAAAGCGAAAAGGTCCTGCCCGAGCAGAAGCCTCAGCCAGCAATCGCGCCTTCAAAGAAAGGAATTATCATCACCATTTCGCGTGAGCATGGCGCTGGTGGACGCGAGATTGGAAGAAGGCTTGCCGAAAAACTCGGCATCCCATTCTATGACAAAGAAATCACCTCGCTCGTTGCAAAAGAGTCCGGGCTCGCGCAGGAATATATCAACGAAATTGAAGAAAAAGATTCAATGCTTTATAGTTTGTATCTCTCGACCGAGGCGAACCAAACCGCAATAAACGCGCAAGAAAAGGTTTTGAAAATGATTGCAGAAAAAGGCTCGTGCGTTATTGTTGGCAGAGCCGCCGACCAAGTTCTCAGGGACTATAATCCATATAAAGTGTTCGTCTATGCCCCACTTTCCAAGCGTAAGCAGCGCGTCATGGCAAACTATGGCGATGAGGAAAACCTCGCTCTTGACAATATTGAAAAAGCCGATAAACGCCGCGCCAAATTCTATGAAAATGTAACCGGCAAAAAATGGGGCTCACCTGAGAACTACAACCTCATGCTCGACAGCTCCATCGGCATCGAAAAATCAGTCAACACCCTCTATTGCGCCACAAAGTTGTTCTAAGTTGCTACATTTGCGAGGGGCGCGCCCCTCGCGCTCCCATCTTCGCGCCCCAAAAAACAATTTGTTTTTTGAGGCGCGTACAGGATTATGCTTTTTGTTTCCTCGCAATAGTTATATTATCAGATTTACGTTTAGATAACTCCTCATAAATCCCTGTCAAGAATTTTTTGAAGTAACAAAGTTAGAGGCACTATTTGGAGCGCGCAATAGTTATATTATCAAATTTGCGTTTAGATAACTCCTTAATCGGGTTGGCGCTCTCCTCAAAACGATAATCCTTGCCAAACTTGTTGATTGTTGCCTTGATGACCTCATGGCTGGCAATATTTTCGGCGTCTTTTATCACGGAGTCTTGATAGAAGAAAAAGTCAGCGTTTGGTTTGAGGCGAAGAACGTCGATATAGTCCTGCCTGTTGCCGGTGAGCATGATTGTGCGTTCCAAAACATCGCGGACATATTGCTTGTTTGTTCCAAGGGTTAGAAGGCGTGGAAACTCGCCGGAGCCAATAACCTCAGCGGGCTTAGTCTTTTCGTGCTTTTCCAAGAGTTTGCACGCGAGTTTGAGGTGCGCGCACTCCATCTCAAAGTGCTCTTCCCAAATGCGCTTGATGTTTTCGTCTTTTTCCTCCTGGCTCGCGCTATAATAGAGATACGCCTCCGTGTATTCATGCAGCACCCATTGTTGGAGCCAGCTGCAAGTTGGGTCTTTCAAGCTCTCATATTGCGTCACGTGCTCCTCTTCAACCATCGCGATTTCACCGAAAAGCCTTCTGCCGAGGTCGTTTTTATACCATTGGCTGATGTTCATATAGTAGTTCATGGTCTGCTGCTCGGCAGCCGTGATGATGTTCGCAACAAGCTTGGTGAAAAGGTCGCTCTTTTTTGCCACCATTGCCTTTTTCACATTGTCCATGGGGTAGCGATGATGCGCAATCGTCGGCCTGCCCGGCGTTATTTCGGTGAACGAGCCAACAAGCGTTTCGGGGTCGGCCCCCTTCACATCGAGCATCATCAGGTTGCTGAAACGATACAAGTGGTCAAAGTCTTCAAGCAGCGCGAAGTTCAGCGCTTTTTTATTGTTCTCGTCGGGGTCGTTCTGCGCGAGCATGGCGGTGAGGTCGATTGCAAGCTGCTCATAGGCAATTGTGGTTTCCAAAATACTCTCGTTGATTGGCTTCAAACACGCAATTCGCTTTTGTTGCTGCTGCTCCTGGTTTCTAACGATTGATATCGCGCGCTTTATTTCGTCGTTTTCGCAGTGCCTCGCGAACTGGTGCAAAAACCAAACGCTCTCATACTCCGTGCCGTTTAGCAAAATTACGCGCGTTTTGGTGTAGGGGTTGGTGGTTTTCTTGTTGTAGGCCTTTGGGTACATCTTGTCAAAGCTGATAAAGTTATCGTCAACTTCTTTGGTTTCAAATTCTAATGGGTTCATAGTTTTCTCCTTTCAAGTAAATCTTTCCAACTGGGCGATTTTTATTCAAAACCGCTCGGTTTCTTTACAAAATGCTTAGCGCGATATATAATAAAAATAGAAAAACTTCAAAAGGAAAGCCCAATGAAAAATCTCATTCAAACAAATCTGCTAGCGCCACTTAGCGCTTTGAACCTTTCAAAGACAGGTGAAAGTGAGTTTTATTTTGAAGCCGAGCCGGGAAACAAAAATCCTCTTGACTCGCTGAACCCAACCTATATTTTGCGAAAAGCGGCAGGCGCGAGCGAACAAATCAAAGCGGCTTTCAAGAACATGGAAAATGTTGCAGAGCTCTCCCCTGTTGACTTTCAGCATGCGCAAGAGTCAAAAAACATTTATGCGCTAGTTCAGCGATTCGCGGAAAATGGGCTTGTTAGCGAGGCGAAGCTCAAAAAAATGCTGCGTGGCGTTAAGGACCCCAAGCCCTACTACGACATTGCCAGCGCAATGAACGCTCAACGCCTGCTTGAAGAGAATTATTTTGATCTTGTTTCCACCTTTCTTCAAAGCCTTGAAAACGGCAACCTCTATTATACTTTTGAAAACAGCCGCGGCGAGAGGTATGTTGTTAACAAAAAGTATCTCCTTGCGCTTTTCAAAGAAAATAATATTGTTGGTGCAGAAACAGAAGACGGCAAGTTCGTTATCTTTGATAAGGCCCAAGTGAAAACCAAGAGCGAGGTTGAAAGCCAAAGAAAGAATTTGCAAGAAGAATTTGCCAGTGTGCGCGAGGTTTTCGCAAAATACCTTGAAAAAAACGCAAATTTGACCGCAGAAATCCTAAAAAACGGCTCACCAAGCGAAATTATGGACTACATCTCAAAAACCAGCATTGGCGCGCTCTATGAAAAAAGCGCCGGAAACTGGGAAGGCTTCACCATTAAGGAGCACACCGAATCAGTTCTTAGATGGTTTTTTGATAAGTATAAAAACGAGCTAGATTGCGACCTTGCAACCCTCATGACCTTCCTTTTGGTTGCTCACGACATGGGCAAAGGCATCGCCGTTGAACATCACGAAAAGGACAAGCAGGACAACTACAACTATGCTGAGGCCAAGAAATGGTTCTCTTCGCTAGATTTCCCAAAGCCAGTGCAAGACATTTTACTTTTCGTTATCAAGGACGGCGAGACCTACACCTCGAAATACTATGTTCATGGCCAAACAAACATCAAAGAGCAATTCGCAAAGGACGCCGCGCAGGTGTTTGAGTCGGCGTTTGGAACCTCCTTAGCCCCTGCCGAAGTTAATGGGCTTTGGAAAATCTGCACAATACTCCAAAGCTGCGATAGCGGGGCCTACACTCGCTATGGCGTTTCAAGGCGTTTTGGCGGCTATCACTATAACGGAAACGATAAGTTCACAAAATCCTTTGAAACAAAGCGAGTTTTGGATGTTGTTAATCCCGACATAAAAGAGCCAAATTAAAATTTCAGTTGTATAAAACCACACAATTTGCGCTTGCTTTTGCATTTAAGTTTTCAATTTTGAAAAATCGAGAGCAAAAACAAACAAAATTTACGGAAAAATAAAATGAATAAATTTTTGAGAAAGTTGCAAAAAGTATTTGTAACTTTTTATTTATTTTATTACAATATTATTTGTATAAATTCTAAGGAGGAAAAAACTAAAAATGGATTGGCAAGGTATTTGGAATACTATCAAAAATTTCTTTGTTTCCAATGCTTGGGACATCTTGTTGTTCTTTGCCGTTTTCTTGCTTGGTCTCATACTCATCAAGATCATCATGAAAATGCTCGACAAAATCTTGTCCAAAACAAGAATGGAAAAAATTGCCCAACACTTCTTGCTCGCGATTATTAAGTTTATTTTCTATTTCATTTGGGTGCTTGCACTTCTCTCAATAATAGGAATAAACATTTCTGGAATCATCACAGCATTCAGCGCCTTGGTGTTGGCTATTGGTATGGCTTTGCAAAACCTCATCGCAAACCTCGCGAATGGTATTGTTATTGTTTCATCCCACATGTTCAAAAAAGGCGACTACATCATTGTTGGTGGTCAAGAGGGTTCAATCACTGAAATCAACTTCTTGTTCACAACCATCATGACGGTTGATAACAAGAAAATCACAATCCCTAACTCCACAATCGTGAACTCGTCGGTTGTAAACGCTGGCGCTAACGATAGGCGTAGGGTTGACTTCACCTTCTCTGTTGCCTATGAAACAGACTGCGAAAAGGTGAAAAAAATCGTCACTGATGTTATGGCAAGCGACGGAAGGGTTTATCTTGACCCAGCACCATTCTGCAAACTCAAAACTCTTGGTGCAAGCTCAATTGACTTCTTCGCAAACTGCTGGTGCGATACTGAGGACTATTGGAATGTTTACTACTATGTTATGGAAAATGTTTATAACGAATTTAAGCGCAACGACATTTCAATCCCATATAATCAACTTGAAGTTCGCAACAGAACCGATAAGGTTGTGATGCCATATCAAAAGGCAAAACTTCCAGCAAGAGTTGAGAAGGTTCGCGAAGAACATCATGAACATGGCTTGTTCTCACTTGGCGCTGAGCATTCAAAATTAGACAAGAAAGAAAAGAAAGAAGCCGCTAAGCACGAAAAGGAAGAGGCAAAGAAAGCGAAAGAAGATGCCAAAAAGGCGTCAAAAGAAAAACCTAAAACTGCCTCAAAAAAATCTAAGTAGGAACTAACTAAAAAAGGTCAGCGTTTGCTGACCTTTTTTAATTAGTAGCGAGCCGTAGGCGGCTCGCTACAACTATACCCTACTTTTTCTTTCACTTTTAATTGTTGTTTTCTTGTTTTCAACATAATATTCATTGTGTTTTTCTTTATGTGCGGGGTGGTCGGCGGGAAGAAACTCTGGTTGAGCAATATCAGCTCTCGACTCATTGCTTACCGATTGCTCTATTTTTACATTAGATTTTATGGTATATGGAAAATTGGTTATCATTTTATCTTTATCATCATACAGATACCACTTATAAAAGTAAAAACCTGAACCTAGTTTTTTTGTACCTGACACAGTATGAACATATTCATCTCCTATTTGAAAATTATCAACATAGAGCTCATCAGCAATTATAACTGTTGTTCCTTCTGGAACTTGAAACTCAATGGTTTCAACCGCCTGTTTCCTCACATCCGCTGGGATGTCAGAGTAATTTTTATATGGTACTTTCACAATTGTATAATACCCGCCACCAATTGTTACCGTATAGTCCTGCCCCATAACAACCCACTTTTCGCCGTCAATTTCGCGAATTGAAAGTTTTGCGTCTGGGTAATTGACTAACTTGATTTTTGAAAGGTCGATTGTGTCAATCCCTTCAAGCTTTGCAACCTTGCCGTCGGTTGAATCAACAACAAGACCAAATTCAAGTGTACATTCAGGTTCATGCTTTATCACAGGAAGTGGAGCTGGGCCAGAATATCCGTTCAACGAAATTAACCCTTCGATTATTCCTCCACCATATTCAAAATCGCTACCCAAAAGATCTATTGCAAAAAGTTCTCCATTTTCATTTGTGTTGCCACTTATTTTGCCGCCATTCATGGTGAATGCGCCGCCCCAAATATACACTCCCGCTCCTGTTTGCGCATGATTATCCTTTATTTCACCATCATTCATAATGAAGTTTCCAAATTCCGCATACACTCCACTGCCACTTTGTTTTGAGCTATTTCCAGATATGGTTCCACCATCCATTACAACATCGTCTGGGCTGGATACAATACCAATGCCCATACCAGTATTATCAGAGATTGTCCCATTTTTCATTGAAAAACTTGAACCAACCACAAGAACCCCAGCGGCATTGTTTGTTATTTTTCCGTCGTTCATTGTGAAATGAGCATTCGCTGAAACGATAGCTCCCCCGCCCAGGTTGCCAGAAATTATACCATCGTCCATTGTGAAAGAAGCCCCATTCATGCAAACAACACCCTGATTATTATTTGTTATTTCTCCACCACTCATGGTAAAAGTAGAGTCACCTGTTGCATAAACCCCATAGCCAAGGTTCTCACTTT
>CANQQH010000050.1 GCA_947625955.1 uncultured Clostridia bacterium
CATACTTCGCAAAAGCCATCGAATATTTCATCATATATGTTTTTATTTTCCATGTTTTCCTCCTTTATTGGGTGGTGGGGGAGATTTTATTTTTAACTAGCTGTTTTTATGCACATTGTGATTATCTCAACAATGAAGAGGATGTCGTCTTTGCAATCGCCGTTTACCCACTCGTTAACAATGGCGGTTATGCCAGAAAGAAAGAACTTCGACATATATTGCATAATTGAATTGTCCATGACGCCCATTCTCATGAATACCGGTTTTAGAACATATTTGAAAAGGTCGTCAAACGCTCCCTCCGGCTGAAAAGTTGCGAGATGAGAAAGATATGTTTTGAAGATCCTTTTATTTTTTTTGACATATTCAAGATATGGAACAAGATATTTTGGAGAAATGAAAAACAAGTCTTCTTTTTCGCTTTTTGAAAAGTCTGGGAAAGTTATGCCAGCGTCATTGAAAGTTTTATTAAAATTTTTCATTATCATATTTTGCGTTTCTTTCAAGAGGTCATAGGTGTTTTGGTAGTGGTCATAAAAAGTTGACCTGCTCACGCCCGCCACGGCGCAAATTTCTGCGACTTTAATATCTTGAAATTCCTTTTCATTTATAAGGGCGAGAAGCGCATTATCCATTTTTTCGGCAGTGTTAAAGAATTTTGACTCGGACCTATTCATATTTTTCTCCATATTTTTTTTAGAAAACTACATAAATCGCTTTTTATGTCGGCTAGCTTTCAAAAGAAAGTATAATACAATGAAAGTATAAAATCAAACAAATGTAGGTTTGTGTTTCAAAAGGAGAAAGAAAGTGAACGCAATAGAAATCAAGAATCTATGCAAAAGTTTTCGCGGGCTATATGCACTTGACGGACTAAGTATGACCGTTCCAGTTGGGGCAATCTATGGCTTCATTGGAGAGAATGGTTCGGGCAAGTCCACAACCGAAAAACTAATTTGTGGACACCTGGTGCCAGACGGCGGTGAGATAAAGTTGTTTGGCAAAGACTATCGCGACGCGGGGGTTCGTGCAAAAGTTGGAGCATTGATTGAAAATGCAGGATGTTTTCCAAATTCCAGTATCTACACCAATCTCAAAATGCAGGCGCTCAATCTTGGGCTTCAAAATGCAGACGAGGAGATACAAAGGGTTTTGAAAATTGTCCGCATGGAAGATAATGCAAAACTGCCATTCAAGAAATGTTCGCTTGGAATGAAGCAGAGAGTAGGCATTGCAATGGCTCTTCTTGGCAGTCCGGCGCTTCTCATCTTGGACGAACCGATCAATGGGCTCGACACCGACGGCATGAGAATCATGCGTGAAATTTTGGTGGATATCACGAAAAACTATAACTGCACGGTGCTCATATCCTCGCATATTTTGGGCGAACTTGAAAAGATTGCAACGCACTATGGAATTATCCGCCAGGGCAAGATGATACAAGAAATATCCGCGAAAGAAATGGAAAACAGAAATCGAGTTTTTGTTGAAATCGACACAAACAATAACAAAAGGGCAGAAGAAATTCTACGCGGCACATTCAAAGACGTGAGGGATGAAGCAAACAAGCTCAGTGTCTATGACGAAAGCGACACTGAAAGGATAGCTGAACTTTTGCTTTCAAACGGCTTGAAAGTCAAGGAAATCGCGATGAACAAGATTGGGCTTGAAGAGTACTACATTGAACTTATGAGCAAAAAGGAGGCAGAATAATGGAAAAAGAAGCAACTTTGCAATTTGAAAATCCAACATTTTTCAAAAGATTAAAAGGTATGCTTGGCGTGGATTTTTATAGGCTTTTTCACACTCCGCTGTTTTACATTTTTTTGGCAATTGCAGCCATTATTCCAGCACTCGTTTCAATGGGTAGCGCAGGCGAGACGGCAGGAATGTTCACTAACGCTTGGCAAATTGTTGCTGCGAACGATCCGCTCTATGTTATTGAAAACATTGGACAGTATGCAAACATGAACATGGTCTTCATCTTTGGCGGCATAATGATTTCAATCTTCATCGGGCACGACTACACCAGCGGCTATGTAAAGCAACTTTTCACAACTCACTCCAAAAAGCAAGACTATATGATTTCAAAAACCATGATTGGCGCTTTTTCAATGATGTGCATGTGCGGGACATACCTCGTTGGCGGCGTGGCGTCTGCACTCTTCACAGGGCTGCCATTCTCAATCAACGTTGGCTCGCTTATTTGCGCGCTTCTCGGCAAGGTTATCATGAGCTTGGGCTGGGCTGGCCTCTACACCTTTATAAACATCATTTTCCGCAGAAAATTCGGCATTTCAATCGCGCTTTGTTTTGTGTTGGGAACAGGAATCCCTGTTATTGCAGCTGCCGCACTTGTTGGAAATTCACCAGTTCTCAATATGTTTTTGTATGGCTCATCTGTAAATGCCTGCCTGTCAGCAAACTTTGTGAGCGTTTTGATTTGCCTTGTTGTCAGCGTGGCATGGGCAGTGATTTACAACTTGCTTGGGACTTTGGTCTTGTCTAAACGAGACTGTTATTGAGGAGGAAGGATATGAACGCAATAGAAATAAAAAACCTAACAAAAAACTATGGTGAAAAACAAGCGCTTGCGGGACTTAATATGACCGTGCCACAAGGCGCAATCTATGGCTTTATCGGTGAAAACGGCTCGGGAAAATCCACAACTGAAAAACTTGTCTGCGGGCTTATTGTTCCAAATGGGGGAGAGATAAAACTCTTTGGAAAGGACTACAAAGATCAAGAAGTTCGCGCACATATCGGCGTTTTGATTGAAAGCCCTGGATGTTACCCCAACATAAGCGTTTGGGACAATATGAAGTTGCAGGCTGCAAACTTGGGACTCAAAAACGAAGATGAAGAGATACGAAAGGTTTTGAAAATTGTTAGAATGGAAGGTTCGGCGTCAAACAAATTCAAAAATTGCTCACTTGGTATGAAACAAAGAATAGGAATCGCATTTGCACTGCTTGGAAACCCTAATCTTTTGATTCTTGACGAGCCAATAAATGGGCTTGATGCGGACGGCATGAGAATTATGCGCGAGGTTCTAAAAGATATCACAAAAAACTACAACTGCACGGTGCTCATTTCGTCGCATATTTTGGGCGAACTTGAAAAGATTGCAACGCACTATGGTATCATTCGCGGTGGCAAGATGATTAAAGAAATGACTGCCGAAGAACTTGAAAAGGACTGCCCAACCTATGTTGCAATAAAGACAAAAGATAATGCAAAAGCGAAATCTTTGCTTGAAAAAAACTATAAAAGAGTGAGCGAAGAAAATGAATATATTCGCGTTTATGATAGCGCTCGGGCAGAAGATGTTGTGAGCTTTCTCTATCAACACAATATCTTGCCAATAGAAGTGAAGACTGCAAAAATAAGTTTGGAAGAATACTACATAAATCTTATGAATAAAGGAGGCAAAGCATAATGGCAAAAACCAAGGACTTTTCGCAAAGGCTCAAAAGTATGCTGAAAGTGGACACAAGAAGAATGTTCAAAAGTCCACTTGTCTATATCATGTTTGGAATCTGCCTGGTTGTTCCCGTGCTAATTTTGGTTATGACAAGCTTCATGGGCGAAACTACCATAACCGACCCAACAACAGGCGCCATTCAAACAATGGAAGGATTCAAAAACGTTTGGCAAATTGTGGGTTCAACCTCTGGCTCGGCAATGAGCATGGGGCTCACGTCTATGTGCAACATAAACCTTGTGTTCTTCGCAACTGCTATATTTGTTTGCATATTTGTATCCGATGATTTTAGAAGCGGCTATGTTAAAAACCTGTTCACGATCCGTTCGAAAAGAATGGAATATGTGGCGTCAAAAACCATAACTTGCTTTATTGCAAGCGTTGGAATGTTACTACTATTCTTTGTGGGTGGCATGATTGGTGGCGCTATCGCTGGACTTCCATTTGCACTGGACGGCTTCAACGCAGGAACGCTCATTTGTTGCTTGCTATCAAAGAGTTTTGTGCTTTTGATATTTGTTTCAATCGCGCTCACCTTTGCGTGCCTTTCAAAACAAAAATTGTGGCTATCTATTTTGCTTGTGCTTGGCTGCGGAATGCTCCTGTTTATGACAATCCCAATGATGACTCCACTTGATGCAGGTCTCTTGCATCTCATAATGTGTCTTGCCGGTGGACTTTTGTTTGCGGTGGGGCTTGCGTTTGTTAGCAAATTGATTTTGAACAAAACAAGTTTGGTGTAAATATAAGCCATATAAGAGGAGATGGTTATATGGAAGATAACGAAAAATCGGCTCTTACAGACGAGGATTTTAGCAAATTTTTGGAAGCAAAAACTTCCAAACAAAGAATGAAAATTTTGTTTATTCATTCACAAAAAAATGAAGAATATAAAAGGAGAAATGAAAAAATGGAAAATGAAGAAAAGAAAGAAAATTTTATGAAAAAGGCTTTTAGAGATATGAAAGAAAATGCAAAAGCACAGCATGAAGTTGACAAAGCAAATTTCGAGGCTGTGCGGGCTGAATCAAAAGCAAACTTTGAAGAAAATCGTGGCAAAAATTCACTAAAACGTGCAAAAGAAAACGCAAAAAAGAATTGGGACGACGCCCACATGAGCCCAGCTGAAAGAACAGCAAAAGTCCGTGAGAGCCAAGCAAAACAAATAGAAGAGGCAAACGCAAGAAAAGCGGCTGCGGAAGAAAGAATTGCAAAGGCAAAGGCTGAGAGAAAATAAAAATCGTCAAAAATTTTGATACAAATTCACCGCGAATGTGCTATGATATAGCCATAGGAGAATTGTAATGTCAAATATCATAAAACAATTTTCAATCTATGGTCCTTATGAAGAAACAGCAATAATGATAGCAAATGAAATAAAAGCAGGTGAATGTTAAAATTCATCTGCTTTTTTTGAGCCAAATATGATAGTGTGGGCTGAAATTTCCGTATGCGGTCAGTTCCCGAACGTTCTGTATTTTTACGATTTCAAAGTCGTTAAAGAGCGCCTTGCAGTCGTCGTCATTAATATAGAAGTGTGGAATGCCGTTCTCTGGCCCATCTTCCACTCGAATTTTTGTGTAATCGTCAACATAGATGCAGTCGGGGTTGTTATACCAGTAACTTTCCTTTGAACCGACCGTGAAATAAGCCTCGCCGCCAGGTTTTAAAACCCTCTTTATTTCATTTAAAATTTTGTCAAAGCCGAGTTTGTCGGTATGCGATATAACATTCATTGCCAAAACGCAGTCGAATGAGCTATCGGGGTAGGGCATATCCAGCATATCGGCAACGCGAATATCCTTAAACTCAATGCCTTGCTCTTTTGCCTTTTGGGTTGTCGCCTGAACGCTCTTTTCGGACAAATCAAACGTGCTGACAACGAACCCGTTTTTCGCCAGAAATATGCAGTTTCGCCCCAGCCCGCAGCCAATATCCAGCAACTCATTAAAGCCCTTAGATTTCCAGTTTTCGCTTAAATAATAGACTTCCGGTGCCGGCAAATTCCAATACTTGTCATCATCTGCAACCATATTCCAATTCCATGCCTTAGATTTTATCATAAACCCCTCACAAGCCAAGTTTAACATTAATTAATTTAAGCTGTCAAGCAACGGCTATCTATTAAAATTCAAGCGATTTGAATTCGTGATAGAGTTCTTTTTGTTTTTAATAAAACACGCTTGACAAACTGTTTCTTATTTTGTATAATAAGTAAGAAAAGTAAGAAATGTATTAAAGGAGTGACTATGGGAAACGAACAAGATAAATTTATTTGGACTACCAAAATTACAAGCAAGGGGCAAATTGTGTTGCCAAAACAAGCACGAGATGTTTTTGGTTTAAAAGAGGGCGACACCCTTATTTTGCTTGGAGATTTAAGTAAAGGAATTGCTATTGCTAAGTATGACGATTATTTAAAATTTGCAGAGGAAATTTTTAAGCTTAAAGAGGGCAAAGATGACAAAAAATAACATTATAGAAATTGAGCACTTAAAGAAATACTTTAAAGAAGTCAAAGCTGTTGACGACATCTCTTTTTCAGTTAAAAAGGGAGAACTTTTTGCGTTTTTAGGACTTAACGGTGCCGGAAAATCCACGACAATAAACATTCTCTGTGGACAGCTTGATAAAGACAGTGGCAAGATTTATGCGTGTGGCTACGATTTAGACAAAGACATTGAAAAAATCAAGCCAACACTTGGCGTTGTTTTTCAGGAATCAGTGCTTGATAGCAAGCTGACAGTCTTGGAAAACTTAAAAATAAAAGCCAAACTTTATGATGTAAGTAATCAGCAGTTTAATGAAAACTTAGAGTTTTTGTCTGATAAATTAGAATTTAAAGATATACTTAATCGCCCACTTTATAAATTGAGTGGTGGACAAAAAAGAAGAATTGACCTTGCACGAGCGCTTATTCATAATCCACAAATTTTAATTCTTGACGAGCCAACAACAGGGCTTGATCCAAAGACAAGAATTTTGGTGTGGGAACTTTTATCATCTTTAAGAAAAACAAAGGAACTGACAATTATCTTGACCACTCACTATATGGAAGAAGCAAATGAAGCGGACACGATTGTTATTATTGATAGTGGAAAGATTGTCGCAAACGACACTCCTAACAATTTGAAAAATAAATATGCAACTGACTTTTTAAGAATTTACAAATATGACAAAACATTGCCTGAAATTCTTGCAAAAGACAAAGTAAAATTTACACAAAATGAAAAAACGATTGAAATCGAAGTCCCCGACATCGAACAAGCAAAAAATCTCATAGTTAAATATCAAAAATTGATATTTGATTTTGAGGTTTTGAAAGGCAAAATGGATAATGTATTCTTGAACATAACCGGCAAAGATTTAAAAGAGGTGGCGTATGTTAAGTGAATTTAAAAAACTCTCTGCTCTTGTTGGCAGAAACATTAAGCTTTATTTCAAAGATAAAATGACTTTCTTCGTTTCACTGCTCACCCCAATTATTTTGGTAGTGCTATTTTTAACTTTTTTAAAGAGCGTTTACACAAACACCATAACTAGTCTTTTGCCAGAGAGCGTGGAAGTAAGCAAGAAAACTATTGAGGCTTTCTGTGGTGGCTGGCTCTTTTCTTCCATTGTTTCAGTTTCATGTGTTACGGTCGCTTTTTGCTCAAATATAATGGTGTTAGACAAAATCAACAAGTCTGTAAATGACTTAAATATCACACCTATAAAGAAGTCAACACTTCTTATTTCATATTTTATTTCTAACTTTTTAACAACATTTTTAATTTGTGCGATTGTGCTTGTTATTAGCTTTGTATATCTTGCCTGCGTTGGTTTCTTCCTGACATTTTTTGATGTCTTTATGCTTTTTGTTTCAACGATTTGTATGTGTTTATTTGGTAGTTTGCTTGCATCCATTATTGGAATGCTAATTTCTTCACAAGGGGCTCATTCTGCCGTATCATCACTTGTTTCTTCAATGTATGGATTTATAAGTGGTGCATATATGCCAATCTCTCAATTTGGAGCAGGTTTAAGAACATTTTTAAGCATTCTTCCAAGCACATTTGGAACGGTCTTGTTTAGGCAATATTATATGAACGGAGTTATAAATCACCTGCAAATAGTGGAACACGTTCCAGCTGAGATTGTGGAACAAATCCGCCTTTCTTTTGACGGTAAACTTGTTTTATTTAACACTGCTATGCCAACTTGGGCGCTTTTTACAGTTGTTGCAGGCACAAGTATATTGCTTTTAGGTCTTTACATTTTAATTTCACATTTCAAAAAACGCAAACTACACCAAAAAGAATACAAAAAAGCCCCAAACTCTACGGATAGTGGGACAAAATAATAAAATCTTCGTGA
>CANQQH010000051.1 GCA_947625955.1 uncultured Clostridia bacterium
AAGCTCAATATAGAAATCGCAGAACTCGTTCCAAGTGAAGTTATAAATGTTCGAAAGCGCCATTCCAACATCAAACTTTTCAAGGTTGTTTGTCACCGTTTTGATGAGGTTTGAAAGTTTGTAGAGCATCCACTTATCCTTGGTGTCTTTCTTCACCTGGTCAAGCGGTAAAAGCGGAGTGTTTTGCATGTGAAGTGAAACGAATTTGCTCGCATTATACACCTTGTTGAGAAACGCCCTGCTGTTCTCAACCTTGGTCATTGAGAAGCGGGTGTCAATGCCAAGCGCCATATCCTTTATGAGCGCAATTCGCAAAGTGTCGGCGCCATATTGCTGAGTGATTTCAAGTGGGTCGATACCATTGCCAAGGCTCTTGCTCATCTTTCTGCCAAGCTCGTCACGAACCAAGCCGTGGAGGAGGCAGTTTTTGAATGGAACTTCTTTCATACATTCAAAGCCCATGTAAACCATCTTGGTTGCCCATTGGGTCAAGATGTCATAGCCAGTCACAAGCACGCTTGTTGGATAGAAATATTTGAGTTCTTTTGTTTTCTCTGGCCAGCCGAGAGTTGAGAATGGCCAAAGCGCCGACGAAAACCATGTGTCAAGCACATCAGGGTCTTGCGTGAAGTGTTCGCATGAACATTTTGCGCACTTTGTTGGCATTTCCTTGCTTGCAACAGGGGTTTTGCAGTTATCGCAATAGTAGATTGGAATCCTGTGCCCCGTCCAGATTTGACGCGATATGCACCAGTCCTGAATGTTTTCAAGCCAGTGCAAATAGTTCTTTGAAAAACGCTTTGGATGAAGCTTCAAACCGCCAGTTTTAACAACGTCGATAGCAGGCTTAACAAGCTCGCTCATCTTAACGAACCACTGTTCGGTTATCATTGGCTCAATCGGGGTCTTGCATCTCTCACAGTGCCCAACGCTGTGGGTATATGGCTCAACTTTTTCCAAAAGCCCCTGTTTTTCAAGCTCTTTTTCAACTTTCTTTCGCGCTTTTATGATGCTCAGCCCCTTGAACTCATCGCCGGCAACCGCGCTAATAGTTCCGTCTTTTTCAATAACCGAAATCATTTCAAGGTTATGGCGCTTGCCAACCTCATAGTCGTTTGGGTCATGAGCAGGAGTGATCTTCACCATGCCAGTTCCAAAATCGCTTTCAACATAGGAGTCGGCAATGATTGGGATTTCGCGGTTCGTGAGAGGAAGTTTGAGCATCTTGCCAACCAAGTTTTTGTATCTCTTGTCTTTTGGGTTAACGGCAACCGCTGTGTCACCGAACATGGTCTCAGGCCTTGTTGTTGCAACAACAATATAACCGCTTCCGTCGGCGAATGGATAACGAATATGCCACATGCTGCCAGCCTCGTCGAAGAATTGCACCTCGTCGTCACTAATAACCGACTTGCAGCTTGTGCACCAATGCGTCTGCCTCTTTCCCCGATAAATGAGCCCGCGTTTGAAAAGCCTTATGAACGCTTCAAGCACTGCCGAAGTGCTCTTTTCGTCCATGGTGAAACGATACCTGTCCCAGTCAGCGGAAAAGCCCATGCGCTTGAATTGCTTCATGATGCGGTCGCCATAATGGTTATACCAAGCCCAAGCCTCTTTGTCGAACTCGTCACGCCCGATTTGCTCTTTGGTTTTGCCCTCTTTTTTGAGTTTTTCAACGAGCTTCACCTCAGTTGCAAGCGCGGCGTGGTCTGCGCCCGGCATCCAAAGAGTGCTATATCCGCACATGCGTTTATATCTGGTGAGAACATCTTGATATGTCATGTCAAGGGCATGACCAATATGCGCCTGACTCGTGACATTTGGTGGCGGCATGATAATGCAGAAAGGCTCTTTATTTTTGTCAACCTCTGCATGAAAAAGTTTGTTATTCTCCCACTGAGAATAGATTTTTTCTTCAAAATCCGATGGATTATATGGTCCCTTACTATGCATTTTTAACTCCTATTAACTAAGCAAACTTTGAAATATTGCAAACGCTATTGACGCCATCAAAAAGACGTAGCCAATAAGTTTTATTTTGAGCGCTTTTCTATTTGCGACTTCCTCAGTGTTGCGTTTTTTTGAAACAAGTGTTTTGCTGAAAATTGCCAAAAATCCGCCAACCACCAAACACACAAAAATCATTGCTATCAAAATCTTTCTAAAAACAGACATTGCTCTCTCCTATTCAACCTCAGAGTCGTTCTTGCCTTGGACTTCGTCGATGAGGTCATTTTTTTCAATAGTTTCAACTGCTTCAACAACTTTTTCTTTCTTTCGAATGGATTCAATCGCCAAAATAAGTTTGACAAGCACAATGAGGCTCGACAGAATCACAATGCAGATTGCAACGTCTTTTGACACCGTTAGCATGAAGAAGAACGGGAAAACGCAGAACATCAGCGCGCAGTTGAAAATGCCAACAATGATTGAGCCAAGACGCCTTTTTTCAATCCTATTTTTCGAGAAAAGGTCAATGAGCATTGCAACGCCAATAAGGCTTATTGCGGCGATCATTTCAGGTCTATGGATGCCATAATAGATGATTGAGCCAAGAGCCAGGATGTTGAAAGCATCTGAAACATAGGCTGAATATCTATAAAGATGAATAAAATTCGAAGCATATTTTCTATCAAGGAAATTGAAAGCCAGAATAGTCACGAAATAGATAAAATAGATTGCACCGCCAAGTTTCTGCCCACCAAAGAAGACAGAAAATGTGAAAATAACAAACAGCACAACTGAAAGTGAAAAAAGTATGATAGAAACGATGTTGTTTTTATTCGACATACAAAACCTCAAATTTCTTAACTTTTTTATTATACACCAAGAAACCCAATTGTTAAAGTGTTTTATTAACAAAGTCAATTTTTTTTGAATAAAATGTTGATGTGACACATAAGGAGGAAAAAAACTTGAAAAAATTTATATCAATTCTATTATGCTTCATGATGTGTGGACTTTCACTTGGCTTTGTTGCTTGCAAAAAGGACAAAGACATTATAAGAATCAATGAAGTGACACATTCAGTCTTCTATGCCCCGCTCTATGCCGCCATCAATCTTGGCTATATGGAGGAAGAAGGGATAAAAATAGAACTCGAAAATGGTGGCGGAAGCGACAAGAGTATGGCAGCACTTTTGTCGAACAACGCCGACATCGCCCTCATGGGTGCTGAAACAGTTATCTATGTTGCCGCGCAAGGCAGCACCGACCACCCAATGATCTTTGGACAACTCACCAAGCGTGATGGTTCTTTCCTTGTTTCAAAGAAGAACGAAAAGGACACTTTCGACTGGAAGACCTCGCTTGTTAACAAGAAAGTTATTGCCGGAAGAAAAGGTGGGCTCCCTGCAATGACCTTTGAATGGGTTGTTAATAATAACGGGCTGATCAACGGCTCAAACATCACTCTCGACACTGAAACATCATTCACAATGCAAGTTCCAGTCTTTGAGGCTGGCGGCGGTGACTACTGCACAATGTTCGAGCCAACTGCAACAGAGTTTGAAGAAGCCAAGAAGGGCTATATCGTTGGTTCGGTTGGTGAATATAGCGGCGAAATTCCATACACCTGCTTCATGGCAAAGCCAAACTATATTCAAAAGAACTCTGCAAAAATTGAGGGATTCTTGCGCGCAATCAAGAAAGCCTATGTCTATCTCATGACCCACACCGACCTTGAAGGCGCAAACGCACTCAAACCTTCGTTTGATTCAACTGTTGAATCGCTCGCAAAGGCCGTTAAGAGCTACAAGGAGATTGACGCTTGGTGCGCAACCCCTGAGATGAACCAAGTTGCATATCGAAATCTTTTGACCGTTCTCAATAACGCTGATGAACTTGAAGGTACTGTTGCATTCAGCAGCGTTGTTGACAACACCTACGCACTCAAAATTGCATAAATCAAAGGAGAAAAAAACATGGAGAACCTTTTGACGCTAAAAAACATACAACTCACCTACCATTCTCCAAAAAGTGAAACAAAAGCAATTGAAAATCTCTCTTTTGATATCAACAAAGAGGATTTCATTAGTATTGTTGGACCTTCGGGTTGCGGAAAAACAACTCTTCTATCGCTCATTGCTGGGCTAATAAAACCCACTAGCGGAGAAATTGTTTTTCACTCAAATAATAGTCAGGTTGGCTATATGTTTCAACGAGACAATCTCTTTGAATGGCTCAATATTTGGAAAAATGTGTCGCTTGGTTTGACCTTTCACAAGAGGAAAACCGAAGAAAATATTGCCTATGCAAAAGAGCTCATTGAAAAATATGGTTTGAAGGATTTTGTTTCTCACTTTCCAAGTGAACTTTCGGGAGGAATGCGCCAAAGAGTTGCGCTCATTCGAACGCTCTCGCTCCGACCTGAAATACTACTTCTCGACGAACCCTTCTCCGCCCTTGACTATCAAACACGCCTTTCTGTTCAAAATGATGTTTTCTCAATCATCAAACACGAAAAAAAGACAGCCATTCTCGTGACTCATGACATTGGTGAAGCCATTGTCATGAGTTCGAAAGTTTTCATTCTCAGCAAGCGCCCAGCGATGGTGAAGAAGATAATTAATCTTGACTTCGACCAAAGCCTCACGCCATTTCAAAGGCGCAAAGACGAGAAATACCAACCATATTTCGATGAAATCTGGGAGGAACTCCAATGAAAAACAACTATTCAAAAGAACACAAAAAATACCTTTTGAAAACGCGAGCAAGAGTTTTCACAATCCATTTCAGCAGAATACTTCTCTTTGTGCTTCTACTTCTTCTTTGGGAGCTTTGCGCGAGATTCAATATCATCGACCCGTTCATAACAAGTTCGCCAAGCCGAATTGTAAAGCAGCTTGGCATGATGATAAATGACGGTTCGCTCTGGCATCACACATGGGTGACGCTCTATGAAACAATCCTCGCCTTTTCAATAAGCACTTTGCTTGGAACACTCATTGCAATTTTGCTCTATTCAATTCCATTCGTTCGAAAGGTGCTTGAACCATATCTTGTTATTCTCAACAGCCTTCCAAAGATTGCGCTCGGACCCCTCATCATTGTTTGGATTGGAACGGGCACAAAGGCAATAGTTGTGATGGGGATTCTCATCTGCATTGTGATAACAACAATCTCCATGCTCAACGGCTATCTTTCAGTTGAGAAAGAGAAAATACTCCTTCTCAAAACCATGGGAGCAAACAAACTTCAAATATTCTTCCGTCTCATATTTCCCGCCACCTTCTCCGACATGATTTCAGTTTTGAAAATCAATGTTGGGATGAGTTGGGTCGGCGTTATAATGGGCGAATACCTCACGAGCCGCGCCGGGCTTGGCTACCTCATCGTCTATGGCGGTCAGGTGTTCAAACTCGACCTTGTGATGAGTGCAATTGTTGTTTTGTGCTTGCTCGCAGCGGTGATGTATTTCCTTGTCTCCCTGCTTGAAATGTATGTTAACAGAAAGCGATAAAAAAATAACCACCAGCAACGCTGATGGTTATTTTTTATTCTTCACAAACTTCAAAACAAATTTTTTATTATCAACGAACTCGCAATCCTCTTTCCCTTTCAAGAAATCAAAATGGTCTTTCGTGTTTTTTTCAACTTTCACTTGTGTGTCTTCTGCGTTTTCTGGTGCGAACAATGATGTTGAAATATATGATAATGACGCATTTAATAGTTCGTCATTGCCTGTTGCAATATTTGCTTTTAATTTATTCCAACCAGCAGATTTACCATGATAGTATACTGTTTTTATTTTATAGTTATAGTTTGAATAAGAATTTATAAATGCTTTTTCCCCTATACTTTGCAAACCATTACCAATTTTCACCGTAGACATATGATAACACACAAAAGCACATTTACCAATTGTTATTATCTCATCTGGAATTATAACCGTATAATCACTATTAGTATGACAATAATAAAATGCATAATCATCAATACTCGTCACACTTCCATCACTTGGAATAACAACACCATCAGAACCATTTAACAAAGTTTTTGTTGTTGTATCCACCAAGACATTGCATTCTCTTCCACTACCATCTCGGCTTGTATATCTTTTATTGTTTGTATCAACAATTATACTGCTGGTATCATTATACGCAAAAGCAAGATACCCAACACTTGCCAAATTTGGTCCGATTACCAACTTACCTATGCCAGAACAATGGTAAAAGGCATAATCTTCAATAGTTTCAACACTTTTCGGAATGGTTAAACTCGTCAAACCCGTGCATTCGTAAAAAGCATGCGAACCAATACTCTTTACGCCTTCTTCAATTTCTAGAGTTTTAACATTTTTAGGATTTTTAAATAGGTAACCTGGAATTCTTTTGACATTTGAGGAAAATGTAACCTTTGCGCTACTCGACATGTTGAACGGACTTGTATCCGAAGTAAAATCCGGACAATTTGACGCAGTTATTCGCAACTCACTTATGGTAAATCCACTAAAAACACTGCTCACAGTCGCCAAACTATCCCCTATTGTCAATTTTGAAATTTTGCACCCAAAAAAAGCACCATCTTCAATGGTAACAACACTATCTGGTATATTTATACCCGTAAGAGCGGTACAATTATTGAAAGTGTCGCGTTGTATAACAGTCACTCCATTTGGAATATTGACGCTTTTGAGAGCATAGCAACTAGAGAACGCTCCAGCTCCAATTGTTGTTACCGTTGATGGAATTGAAACGCTTGTTATATAATAACTAGTCAAAAATCCAACAACCTCAATTTCTGTAACCGGAAGTCCATTGTAATAGCTTGGAATAACAACGTCATCACGAGCACTAGCCGTTCCCCTCACCATATAGTGATCGCCAGATTGTGTAAATATAAGCTTTCCATTTGTTGCCTCTTGCTCGCTATAGGTAATTTCAATATCGCCTATAACTCTATATTTATTTTCCCCTAGGCTAACTGCACCGGTTACATTGCAATCCACAAAGTAATTTTCTTTCGCATCGTAAGTTATTTCCAAAATCTCATTTGCATATATCTCAGAATTGCTTACAACCTCAACTCCATTTCTCTTGACAGACACCCCGCTTGGTATCGTTCCGATATGGAACATTTGGTTTGCGTCTATTATCTCATCTGGGTTTATATCTGGACTAGTGCACGAAAAGTTTGCACCCGCTTCAATATATATTGCTGGTCCGAAAGTTGCTTTGCAATTTTTGATAGTTCCGCCAGTTATTGTGCAAGTCGCTCCAGCCTCAACATAGATGCCTCCACCATAGGTTGCGGTGCAACCTTCTATTGTTCCACTTTCCATTATCAAGGTCGCACCACTTGAAATATATATTGCCCCGCCACGCTCCTTTGACTTGCCGCTTATAATGCTATCTCGAAAGGTGTAGGTCGCCCCCGACTCAATAATAATTGCACCACCTTTCTGGCTTAGTGGAACGCTCGCCGCTTTCGCATTTTCCACAGAGTGAAGAGCAAAAACCATTGCAACCATGAGTATAAAAACAAGAATTGTTGAAACTTTCTTCATAACCCCTCAACAAAAAAACATACAAGAAAAACAGCGCGCAAGATTTTCTTTGCCCACTTTATTTTTGCAATATAAATATACCCATATTGTTGTCAAGTGTTTAAAGCAACTTTTTCGATTTTTTAAAATTAAAAAAGACCACAAAATGTGGTCATTTTTTTCTAGATATATTTAACGTTTGCGTCACCAATAACGCTTTCAAGCTCGCTCATAAGCGCGGTGCTGACCGATACTTTTCGCCCCAAAAGATAAAGCTTTTTGTTGAACTGAACATAGGTGTCAGTGCTGCCTTCATAGCTACTTAGGATGT
>CANQQH010000052.1 GCA_947625955.1 uncultured Clostridia bacterium
GTTTTTACATTGGCTTTTGGTTGTTTTGCAAGAATTTCTTGAATCCTTTTGCGTTTTTCTTCCGCTTTCTCGTCACGAAGTTTGGCATTTCCGCCTTTTCTTTCAATATCTTTTTCTTTCGTTTCTTGTTTTTCAAGTCGCGGATAAACATTTTTCAGCTCGCGTTTTGAAGCCTTCTTTTCCTTTGGTTTCTCAGCTTGTTTTTTTTCAAGTTTCTCTTTTTTCAGCGAAAGCCCAACTTTTTTGAGCGCAAAGTTTATGGTTGATGCAGCCGACCTTGACATCGCGTTTTCAAGTTCCGTGAAAGAGTGCTCACTAATTGAGCCAACATTATCAATATAGCCCATCTTCGCAAGTTGAACCACAATCGCCGGCTTAACTCCCAAAGTCTGCAACGAAGAATTTAGTATTTTTGCTTTAACATCTTCGTCGTAGTCGTCGAAACTGGTGTTCTTTTTCAGTTCCAAACCATAGTTTGAAAGGAAGCGTTTGAGCGATTTTTGTGAAGAAACATTGAGCGCACTTTTCACAATAAAATCGTCAACACGCAAAAGGTCCCCAACTGTTTGGATGCCTATTTTTTCGAGATTTTTCGAGGTTATTAAATAAAGCCCGGCATCAAAGAGCCTTGTTTTCATAAACTCCGCCTTCTGCTCCTCGGTTGCGGTTGTGAGGTCGATTTCAATATATGGCCTTCTGTCCGACTTGCCATGCTTTTGGCGCGTCCCTTTGCTCATTTCAAGATTATAAAGGCGCATTGCCGCAGCAAGTTGGCGATGAAGCTTGTGTCCACCTGGAATATTTTCCTCAAATTCTCTTGGTGGAATTTTCAAAAGTTCGCCAATCGTTTTGCACGACTCTGGCAAATGTGAAAGCACCTCACCACTGAACCCAAACTCTTTGACAGGGGTTGACAGGAATTTTTGCCTCTCTTCCTCACTCGCCGCGCGCACATCAAATGGCTTTGGCGCATCGTTCGTGAGCGCGTAGCAAAGCACAACCTTGCCGTTTTTATGGGTGATTTTCATAAGGCAGCTATCGTCACCAGCATAAAGCCCCAACTCTTTGAGTTTTCCATAGAAATTATAATAGTTTTGGAAACCGACCCCGCCTTTGATTTCTCCTGTGCTTCTAACAAGGTCGCCAATTGTGTTGATGTCAAGGTCGTGAAGCATGTTGATGCTTGGAGCATAGAGCCTCAGCACTTCAATAGGTTGCTCTAAAATCTTTTCGCGACTGAGTTTTTTGAGTTCTTCAAAAGGAATGAGCCTTTTTTTTCTCCCTCTTGCTGCTTTTCTCTTTGCTTTCAAATCTTCTTCGGATTGAACCTTGAACTCGTCGATTGTGAAGAACTTTTCTGCATGCAAAACATATTTCGACCCTTCGATTTTCAAGCCATACTTTTCAAGCTGCGAATTGATACTTTCCATATAATAGTAACCAACAGCCTTTTCGAGCCTATGCGCGCCAACGATTAAAAGGTCGTCGATGATTTTAGGTTTTCTTTGCATGTTCAAAATAGACGCCATAACTTTTGGTGGAAGGTCCAAACATGAGAGTCTGCAATCTCCAACCGTGAAATCGTTGTCTGCGAACTTGATTCCCACCCTTGCGAGTTTCTCGTTCACCTCTTGAATAATATGGTCGCGCTCGTCCATTGGGAGCCCATTGTTGCGAAGATAGTTGTTGAGCCCCTCTTGTTGAAGTTTCACAAGGTCGCCAATAGTTTTGATTTTTGGAACAAACTTGCCATCTTTGAAGACCTTCGACCTGTGCAATTCATAGAGCACATTTTCAGAAAAACGGAAACATTCAAGTTCCATGTTCGCGAGTTCTTCACTTGGTTTTGTTTTTAGTAGATAATAATATTTCATATTATTTTCCTCTATTGTTCTCCTATTATAACATAGGTTTTTTCAAAAAAAAAGACCCTTTTTGAAAAAAACATCGCAAAATCAGGGCACAAAAAAATCCCACCAGCCGTGGCCAGTGGGAAATTTTTTATTGTTTATCAAAGCCCGAAGAACTTTCTAAGTGCATCTTGCTTTTCTTGACTAGCATTTCCAATTGCTTTTTCAAGGTCTTCCTTTGCGTCAGGGCTGAGCTTACCTTTCAAAAGGTCGGATGCCTTTGAAGCATTTTCATCTTTTGTGAGTTGCTCGAAGAGAACATCGGATTTGTCAAGGCTGTCAACGAGCGCCTCGGCATTTGAAAGGTTACCATCACCATCGTCACTTGAAAGAACATCGCTTGCGGATTTGAAGAGTTCCTCCATCGCCTTTGTTTCCTTTTGGATATCCTCAGGGTTCTCAAAATCGTGGTCAATGATTGCACCGAGCGCCTCGCTAACAACACCGGCTGTTTGTTGGTCAACACCCAAATCTTTGAGTGTGTCTTCATTGATAAGTTCGCCAACAACATCTTTGAGCACTCCGCCGCCGTCTTGGTTGAGCTGCTCAACAATGCTGCCAAGGTCGTCGAAGTTGATTCCGCCATCAACCCTATTTTTCATGTCTTTTGCAAGTTTGAGAGCCTTGCCCATTGAGTCAAATGACGCGGTCAGGCTAACGGTATCGTCATCCCAAACCTCTTCAAGTTTCAAACGAAGTGGGTCAAGAGTTGTTACTGCCTCATCTACAATTTCAGGTGATGTGAGGAGTTGATGCATGATTTGTTTTGATGAGGTTTTGAGAAGCGTACTCTTTCTCATATTGTCGAAAACATTGCCGAGTTTTGCAAGGTCAAGGCTATAAATTGGACTTTCCTCAGTGCTGTTTTTGATTTGGTCATAGATATCAAACACGTCGTTGAAGATGTTCTGGAAATACACTTTTTCAAGCGACCAGTCAGGCTTCAGGTTCTTGTCAATTTCGTCGATTGTTGAGCTATCAATTTTCAAAGCGTCATAAACGAAGTTCATTCCAACGCCAACAACCCTGTTGAGCATTGTCTTCAAAGTGTCACTTTCAACTGCTGTTGTTATGATGTCACTAATCATGGTCTTGTTCTCAGGAAGTTTCAAAACGTCCATGATGTTTCTCTTGCCGCTAACAACTTCCATGATGTGCGTTTTTTGAAGTTCTTTCAAAAGCTTGATTGTAACATTGATGTCGTTTTCAATGTCAACATCAGGCTCGGCGAATTTTTCCAAGATATCGTTGAAGAGTTCGTCAATTTTCTCATCTTTGATAGTTGGCTTACTCATACCAAAGAATGTTGTTACCTTATTGCCATTTTCGTCAGTTTCAAGCCCGAGCCATACCCTTGACGCATATGGAACGATTTCGTTTATTGTTCCTGCCAAAACCTTTGAGTCGTAGATCTTGTCAACAACGTTTTGAAGCGCCGTGACCGTCTCTTCGCTTTCAAGGTCGAACTTGCTGTCCATGATAATGCGGATGTCAGGATACACATTTGCAATGGTCTTCACTTCTTGACGAAGTCCATATTCAACCTTGTTTTTCTTCACGGTTGTGAGGTTATCAAACATTGAAACTGAGAGCTGCTTAACGCCAACGGCGCCCATCACTTTCACAATCCAGTTGTTGTCAACCGCCTTCACATAGGTCTCAGCCTCGCCAACATATTTGTCGAGCTCGTTTTGAGTGGTTGTTGTTTGCTCTTCAGCTTGCATTGCCTTCACAACAGGCTTTGCTGTTTCAACAAAACCAAAGCATGGAACCAAGATAACGATTGCAACAATAAGACCTTGAACAGCGCCAATAACCGCACCGATAAAGCCATGTTTTTCCTTGCCGGTCATTTTCTTTTTGTTGAAGCAAACGCCCGCAACAATCCAGTAGATGATCATTGTGAACCACTTCAAAAGGAAGAATAGAACAATGAACAAAACAACATTAACGAGCATTTGTGGGATTGCCAAAATGAAGTTTTGCAAAGTTGCACTGCCGTTTAGCGCGTCTTGAACCATTGGGATTTTTTTGAGCATGTCCATAATGAGAGCCTCAACGGTTGCAGCGCTGCCGCCAGTTAGTTTTGAAATATTCATCGACAAAACCGCCTTGCTTATTGGTGGAGCAATGAAGAATGCAAGCACCGCACAAATCAGCACCATCAAAATTCTCACAAGCGATTTGTTGAGACCTCGAATCCACCCAAACACGAAGCCAAGAATGATAAAGAACATGAAGAGTGAAACGAGAATTGTGGAAATCATAGAAGCGTTCATGATAACCCTCCGTGCATTTAATATGTTCATTATATATTATACTTGACAAAAAAACAATATTTTTTTTGACTAAACACAAAAAAATGTGCAAACTTCTTTGCACACTCAAAGTTTTTTGTCGCATTGAATTTTCTTGTTTAGCCTTGAAACAAAGTCCTTTTCACTCGCCTTGTTTCCAACAATGCTGCCATAGTGAATTGGAATAACCACCTTTGGCATTATCTTATTGACAAGCTCTGCTGCCTCGCGAGAATCCATTGTGTAGGTCCCGCCGATTGGAACAAACATGATGTCGGCGCTCAAACTTTCAAGTTCGGGCGTGCTGTCGGTGTCGCCGCAAACAAGATACTTCACGCCGCCGAGAGAAATCTCATAGCCAACCCAATTGTTTTTTCTTGGGTGAAACGCCTTTGTTTTGTTATAGGCCGGAAAAGTTCTCACTTTCATGCCGAGAATTTCAAACTCCTCGTTTGGTTCCACTTCCCTTATCTTGTTTTTTTCAACGCCAATATCCAAAAGCGAAGGGGTGGCGTCTTTGGGGCAAACGAAGAGCGTTTTTTCAGTTTTGAGGTTTTGAATTGAGACCTTGTCGAGGTGGTCCCAATGCGGATGCGTTATAAAAATTAGGTCAGCTTTCTTCTCACCTTTCACATTCAATGGGTCGATAAAAATATTGCCGCCAAGGCAAATCGAGCTGTGATAGTTCACAAAGATATTGTCAGTTTTCATTTTCCCTAGACCACAGGCTCATGGTAGATAACTTCTTTCCCATGCCTTTTTGCATACAAAATTTCATCCTTTGTTGCCTCGCCGATGTAGCCGCCGATATTAACAACATAGATGCCGTCTGAAAGGTCGATTTTCTTATAGTGGCAAGCGAGTATTCTCCCAATTGTTTCAACACTTTCATTTTTCTTCTTGTTATAAACAGGCTGCAAAGCGCAAATTCCCTCTTCGGCTTCAAGTTTGCGCGCAATGATTTTCATTTCCTTTGCGAACCTCATGCTTCCAGATATTGTTAGAACTTTCATAATCCACCTCACAAATATAATACCACGAAAAATAGAAATTCAAAAATGTTTTAATGCCAAATCTATTTTTTGTGAAGAATTGCAACGCACTCAACATGATGAGTTTGCGGGAACATATCAAACGGCTGAATCTCGTCAATTTCATAACCCTCGCTCAGCAGTTTCAAATCCCTTGCCAAACTTGAAACTGAGCACGAAACATACACAATTTTCTTTGGCTTGGTTTTGAGCACGCAGTCGATAACGTCTTTGTGCACGCCCTTTCTTGGTGGGTCAAGCACGAGCGAGAACTCGCTGCCAATCTCTCTCACAAGTTTTTTGAGTTCGTCCTTAGCATCGCCGTTGATGTTCACAAGATTAGAAATGCCATTTTTCTCTTTCAGCTTGTTCGCATCCTTTGTTGCGTCTTTTATTATCTCAATTGCATAAACTTTCTTGACCTTTTTTGCAATGAGTGCCGACATCAGCCCCGCCCCCGAATAGGCATCAACAACTATTTCCTCGCTTGAAAACTGCTCTGCAACTTTTTCATAGAGCTGCCTGAAAACCTCTTCGTTGATTTGAAAGAAACTCAGCGGCGAAAGAGAAACATCAATCCCCATGAAGTTTGCGTCAATTTGCTTTATGCCCGCAATATGCCTAATATCGCCTTCCAAAATAACATTGTTGTCGATGTCCTTTTTTGAAAAGAACAAACCAACTTTGCTTTCGTGAAGGCTTTCGCAAAGCAGTGAGTATAGCGGCGAGATATCGAAGAACTTGTCGCCAACAACTGTCACGAGAGTTCCCCCTGCGAGCGAGCGCACCACTAAAAAGCGCAAACTTTTCTTTTGCTCATCTTTCAATGTTTTCATATAGTCATTGAAAACGCTTGCGCAAAGATTGATACTCTTTTCTGCCAGCAAGCAAGACGAAATTTCAACGGCGTCATGGCTCAAAATCTTGAACATTGCAACATGACTCATACCATTTTCAAAAACAATTGGATATGCGGATTTGTTTCTATAATTGTAAAATTTATCGCTTTTTATGGGGTTTTTTACATTTATATTTTGAAAACCACCAATTTTTGCCAAAGTTTCACTCACAATTTGCTTCTTGATTTCAAGCGTTTTCAAATAGGAAATATGCTGAAAATCGCAACCTCCACACTTTTTGAAATATGGGCATGGCGGTTCAATTCGGCTCTTTGATGGAGTTAAAATTTCAACAATTTTGCCAACAGCAAAGCTTTTGTTCACCTTTATTATATGCACTTTAACTTTTTCGCCAAGAACCGCGAAGGGCACAAAGATAACAAAGCCGTTTTCTCTTGCAACGCCCTGCCCGTCGCTTGTGTAGCCAACTATTTCAACGATATACTCTTCGTTTTTTTCCATAGACTTTTTAATTCTTCCTTTATTTCTTTATTAACCCTATAACTATCATTGACTTTTGAAACGCATTTTGCAAGCACAAAATCATTAAAATGATGATTTTTCATTATTTTTTGCATATTTTTTATTGCATTTTGCGGATTTTTTATCAAAATCTCGCTGAGAAGCCACGCAATCGCCATTGAAACATAATATTTTTCGCATTTCACCCTGTCAAGTGCGTTCAAAACAGCGTCAACATCGCTTTCGCAAAAGTCCATAAGCCCAACAATGCCGAAGCGCACAACAAACTCTTCTTCATGATACAACAGCCCCGCGAAAAAATCAAAGTCTTTTTGGGTCTTTTTGTTGAAAGCAAGTTTGCTGGCAACAAGGTCAACAACCGCCCAGTTATCAATCTTTTCAAAGAACCCAACAAGTCTCTTTATTGCCTCTTCCCTGCTTTTTATTTTTGAAATAGCGAAGCCTTCAAGCAAAATTATCTCGTATATTTCCTCATTTTTCAAAAACGCAAAGTTCTCGTCAAGTTCTTTCAAGAGTTTTCGAACATCATTCGTCCTCACGCCAATAATCTGCTTTTGAGTTTTGATAGTCTTTTTCGAAAATTCAATAAATTCCTGCCCCGCCGAAAGTTCGTTTAATCGCTCAATAAGTTCTTTTCGTGTTTTTATCATGGCATTATTATACCTCATTTCTCGTTTAGTGCAAACCAATACTTGACTTATTGAAAAATTTGAAGCATACTCTTTTTATGAAATGTTGCTTGTGCCCAAGAAATTGCTCAGCCGACAGAGAAAACTCTGTTGGTTTTTGTGGTGCAAAAGACAAAATGCGCGTTGCGAAGGTCATGCTTCACGAATGGGAAGAGCCCATCCTCACGACAGGAAGCGAGAAAAGCGGCGCAATATTTTTCTCGGGCTGCAATCTTCGATGCATTTATTGCCAAAACTACGCGATCAGCCATGGTCAGATTGGCGATGAGATAAGCGAAGACGAACTTGTTGAGATTTTCAAAGACCTTGAAAAATCGGGCGCTGGAAACATCGACCTCGTCACCCCAACCCACTTTGCGCATCACATCATCGGCGCACTCAAAAATACAAGCCAAAAGTCCCGGTCATATATAA
>CANQQH010000053.1 GCA_947625955.1 uncultured Clostridia bacterium
ATATTGAAGCAAGAAAAATCAAATAATAATCATAAAAAACGCAAAATTACACCCAAATGGGTGTAATTTTTTATATTTTTTGCAGTTTTTCCTGTTTTTTTCTAAGTTTTATAAAAGACGCATAGCCCCAGCAATCAAGAAAAATATAGACTACCGACATCAATATCATCATCACTCCATTATTAGAGTGCCCACCGCTTAGAACCAAGGTCCAAGTTGCAAGGTCAACAAAGCTTCCCATGAGCCACACCAGCCAGCCCTCTTTATATCTCATGGCAATGAGGATGATGCCGCAGATATTGAGAATGTCGCCGGCGGTGTCGAGTATTGCAAACCTCTGCGTTGGAATTATCGACAAAAGCAAGCTAAAAACAAGGGTTGAAACGAGCACTAACACAATTGTTAAAAGCGACATTTTCGCACTCATCTTGTTGAGTCGCACCTCGCTATCTTTTTCATTATTCTTCCAAGTAACAAGGCTAAAAACCGAAAGCGGAATATAGACAATTGCCGTGAACACAGCGCTGGCATACATCGAAGCCATAACGCATGTTATCGTTGACAAAAGGTTTTGAAAAATCCCAACAAACTCCTCAAACCACTTCCCCTTTGCCGTGAAATACATCTGCACAAAGCCCAAATAGAGCGTGGTTGAGCCCAGCAAATATTGGTCTTTGAAAATCATTCCAAGCCCATAGGAAAAGATGAATGTTAGCGCAAAATACATAAATAATATATATGTTCGTCTTCGCGCAAAAACAATAAAAGCAAAAGAAAAATGAGGCATTGCCTCACTTTTTATCTTTCTTTCGGATTTGAAGTTTCTTCTTTGGCGAAACATCACCCTTTTCAATCATGAACTCGGTTGCGTCTATGATTGTGCTATTTAATGGCCTTGGATTAAACGCCAGAGCCTCTCTCGCTTTGGAGTTGTCAAACTCGCCATTTGATGTTATAACCCTCAGCGAAAGTTTTGTGAAAAGTGGTGGAATTTTCTTGATGTTATAGTAGAGTTCGCAAAGTGGCGCGAAAAGTTTGCAAAGGAACATTGGCACTTTGGATTTTATTCTCTTGTAGCCCATGTGGTCGCAGACAATATCGGCTGTGTCTTTGAGCGAAATAAACTCATTCGAAAGAATATAGCACTCCCCACACTTGCCATTTTCGCACGCAGAAACAGCCGCGTCAGCAACGTCTCTAACGTCAACAAAATCGTAGCCGCCCTTAACCATGATGCGAAAATCACCATTCGCAAGGTCGCGTATGAGTTTTGTGAGGTGTGTCAAACCAAAATCGTTTGGACCAATCATCCCCGACGGATGCAAAATGCACGCGTTGAGCCCCCTATTCTTCACGGCGTCGAGAATATAGTTGGCAGCCTCCGCCTTAGTCTTTGCATAGAGTCCGTCAACCTTATCTGGCAAAAACAAGTTGACCTCAACAATTTTCTCACCTTTTGGCTTTGGTGGAATCGCGTGAACAGAACTGATGTAGATGAGTTTTGCGTTTGTTTCAATTGCCTTTTCAACGATGTTTTTTGTGCCCTCAACATTTGTCTCATAGACAAGCGGGTCCTTCTTCGACTTGATTGTCACAATCCCAGCAGCGTGAATAACGAACACATTTGCGTCTTCAATACCCTCAAAAACCTCTTTTAGGCTGTCGATATCTTTAACATCGCACTCGTAAAGCTTGCAGTCAAGCCCTTTGAGCGCGTTTGGACTCTTGCTTCCCTTGTGAACCATGGCCCTGATTTCGCAGCCACTTTTTCGTTTGTTTAGCGCTCTTATGATGTTGTTGCCCAAAAATCCGTTGGCGCCTGTTACAATAAATATTTCTTTCATATCAATCTCGCTTGTTTTGAAAACTAATCTATATTATAATAGTTACAGGAAAATATCACAAACGAATTTTATACCTATTTGCAATTTTTATTCCATATGGAAAAGGAGAATGTTATGAGAGACATTAAAAAAGTCATCATCGCTGGCGGAACAGGATTTCTTGGCTATCCTGCCGCCGAGCAATTTTTGAAAATGGGCGTGAAGGTGGATATCATCGCCCTTGAAAACGAACTTGCAAACCTCGACTTCGTTGACAAGCGCATAGGAGTTGTTCTTTGCGACCTCTTCGCCGCAACGCGCGAAGAAATCTCAAAACTCTTCGAAAAGAAAAACTACGACGCCATTGTCTATGCCCTGGGTCCCGACGACCGCTACACCCCAAACGCCCCAGCCTATGACTTCTTCCACGAAAGGCTCGTTGACGATTGCAAAAAAGTCATCTCTATTGCAAAGGAGAGCGGAATCAAGCACGCAACAATCCTGAGCTCGTATTTTGCGCACTTCAACCGCGTTTATAACGGCAAACTTGAAAAGTATCATGCCTACATCAAGTGCCGCCGCGAGCAACAAGACGAACTTTTGGCACTTGCCTCAAACGATTTTTCTGTCAGTTTTTTGGAACTGCCCTACATCTTTGGCATCGCCGAAGGCAGAGAGCCAATCTGGAAAAACAGTTTTCTTTCGCACTTTGACGGATTCAAAAAAGTATTCTTCCCAAGCGGCGGCTCAACAGCAATCATAAGTCGCGACGGCGTTGCCGAGGCGATTGTTGCCTGCACCTTTGCGGGCGAAAATAAGAAATGCTACCCGATCGCAACCGACAACATCTCCTTCAAAGAACTGCTCAAACTCATGCTCGACGGTATGGGCGACGATAGAAAAATCATGATGCTTCCCGCCTGCCTCTGCGCCCTTGGAACGCACAGCATGGTTAAAAAACAACGCAAAGCGAACAAGGAGCCAGGGCTCTACTACCCAAAAGTCATGACCCAAATTCTCGCAAAACACTTCGACCTCGACCCCGAAAAGTGTATGAACGACCTGCAATTTTCCCATTTCGGCTTCACCGGCGGCACCAACGCCCGCTCCGAAATCTCCCGCACAATGTCCTACTTCAAAAAATCATAAATGACTTTTGCAAAAAAATAAGGATTGAAAAATTCAATCCTTATTTTTTTGCCTCAACAGATTTTGTCAAAAGTTATTCGAAATTTTTGTTGAAAAAGTCTATGATTTTTGCGAATGGAATTATGTTGACTTGGTCATAAAGGTCGGTGTGGACGGCGTTTGGAATGAGAAGAAGCTCCTTGTTTTTCTTATACTTGCTGTTTTTCGTCATTGCGCTATATGCGTCTTTGCCAAAGTAGCAGGAATGCGCCTTGTCGCCATGTATGACCAAAACGGCGCTCCTGATTTCGTTTGAATATGACAGCATCTTCGCGTTGATGAAGGAAAGCGCAGAAGTCTTGTTCCAACCGCCGTTCGAATTGAGCGAGCGCTTGTGATAGCCGCGGCTAGTCTTGTAGTAGTCGTAGTAATCCTTAACATAGAAAGGTGCGTCGCTTGGAAGTGGGTCAACAACACCGCCAGCCAGTTCGTATTTCCCGCTTTCAAAATCTTTGATGCGTTGTTCGTTGAGCGCCTCTTTCATTTCGAACCTTCCATTTTCGTCGAGGCTGTCAAAATAGCCATAGGCGTTCACGCGGCACATATCATACATTGTTGAAACAACAGTCGCCTTTATTCGCGTATCAATTGCGGCGGTGTTGAGTGCGATTCCACCCCATCCGCAGATTCGGCGGCTTGGAAGTCCTCGGTGTTGATGTCTGGACTTGCAACATATCTCGGCTGCCCGCCACTTTCACCTGTGAAAGACGGGTCGAAGGCAATTGTCAAGAAACCATTTTCTGCTAGTTTCTGCGCGTATAGCCCCGAAGCTTGCTCCTTGACTGCACCAAAAGGTCCACAAACCGCAATTGCAGGCAAAAGTCCTTTCGCATTTTTTGGTTTATACATATCAGCCACCAAAGTTATGCCGAACCTGTTTGCAAATTGCACTTTTTTGTGCGAAACCTTGTCGCTTTTTGCGAAGGTTTTGTCCCATTTCAGTGTAACTTTCAATTCTTCCATGATTTCACCTCCTATTTCAATTTGTTATATTCCTTGTCGTCAACTTTTTCGAGCCACTCGTTCGATGTCTTTTCGCCCGGCACTTCGATTACAAGGTGCGAGAACCAGCTGTCTTTCGCGGCGCCATGCCAATGCTTGACGTTTGCCGGAATATTAATGATGTCTCCCGGTCTCATCTCAATGGCCCTTTTGCCAAACTCTTGATAGTAGCCACGCCCGCCAACGCAAATGAGGATTTGCCCGCCGCCAGATTTTGCATGGTGAATATGCCAATTATTTCGGCACTTTGGCTCAAATGTCACATTGAAAATTCCCATCTGTTCTTTTGAGATTGGCGCAAGATAGCTCTGCCCAACGAAAAAGTCCTTGAACGCATCGTTTTTTTCGCCAATTGGGAAGAAAATCGTGTTTTGATACATCTCTTTCTCGGTCTTGGCGTCGAGCTTTTCATTCCAAACATCCTTTGCCATGCGAAAAACTGCCCACGCCTTTGGCCAGCCAACATAGAACGCACAATGCGTGATAATGGCGGCGATCTCCTTTTGGCTCACTCCGTTATTTTTCGCGTTTTGCAAGTGATATACAAGCGAAGTGTCGGTTATTCCCGACGACATCAACGCCACAATAGTTATAATGCACCTGGTTTTTGTGTTGATGTCTGGATTGTTCCAGTTCTCGCCGAAGAGCACATCATCGTTGAAATGTGCAAAGTAGGGAGCGAACTTGCCAAGTTGTTTTTTGCCTGCATCCTGAGTAATTTTTTTCATAATTTTTCCTCCTTAAACATTTTCTATAAAGAATTTTCCGTTCTTTCTATCAAGTTTCAAAAGCGTGATGTCAAAGAAATCAAAAATGTCTTTGACCCACTTCACCATGTTTCCATTCTTATCAAACACCTGCTTGAAAGCACCAGCATTTTCGTCAAGAAGCACAGCTTTTTTGAGTTTCATTTTGCCACCAATTTCATAGGTTTCAAAAAATCTTTCATTAAGCTTTTGATAATAGGTTTGAATTTCAAGCACGCAACGAAGTATTGTCTCGTCACTGGCTTGTTTTCCAAACTTTTCGGCAATTTTAGTAAACTTCTTGGTTTCGGTCATATAGAAAACATCGCCTTTTCTAAGCAGCAAGTCAATTTTGTCATGCCCGCCATTTGCGGTTGGGATTTGGAAATCAACAACCTTGAACTCACCAGCATCGTCCTGCGCAAAAATACAATGACACATCCTCTCCTCCATTCGAGGTTCTTGTGTGCCGCGATCAATATCAGCAATATACTCATCAACTTTCTCTTCGCTTTTCACAATTTCTTCAAGTTTACCTTTCTTCTTTTTTCTTGTTCCATCGTGATAGCTGCAATTCTCGTTTGGCTCTACTTTTGGCAGTTGTTTTGCTTCGTTGTATGTTTGCATGATAGCCTTCGCCGTCCACTCGCAATATGATTTCGAAACCAAGTTCGAACTATACCATTTCTTTGGTTGATAGTCCTCTTCCTTCAAATACTTGGGAACTCTTTGATTAACGATTGAAATAACATCCTCTTGTTTTAACATGGCTTTTCCTTTTCCCTGTTTCTATTTTAATACACTTTTGTTTTTCTTCAAACTAAATTTCGGTGCTGGCGGGAATATAGTGCACATATTCAATCACACTCGGATTGACTCTTTGTTTGAGCCCGTCGATAGTGAACTTGTCAGCGTGCCCGCTGGTGTGCAAATCCACAACCTCAACCCCAAGATTCTGCATTTCGGTCAGGAAGTTTTTCACATCCTCTTTTTCCTTGTAGCCGCTCCAAAGCGAATAAATCAAAACGGCATTTTCGAATATGGATGTGTTGAACCTCAGCTTTTTATCTCTGTCAACGCGCCTTAGGTATTCAAGCATCGACGGCCGAACAAGCATTGTGAAATTCGAAAGGTCAACTCCGCGCCCGTTTTTCTTGCTCCCAATTTCGCACGATCCGAGCCCCTTGTTGTAGGCGTGTTGCATCCGCCAGTCAATCTCATATCGTTTTAGATTGCGTTTGCTAAGAACCTTTGGAACATTCCAAAAACAATAGACATCTTTGAATGTTTTGACATTTGGAATGCTTCTCATGTTTTCGGTTATGCCAGCAACATAGGTGTCGATGAGGAAAACTTTCTTGTTCTTCCTGCTCGCCTTATAGAAAGAAACGAGCCTATCGATATTTGTTCCCGCCTGAAAAACAAAAACGCGCTGATATTTTGCCATGAGTTCTGCCGCCTGTTTTTCAAGTTCTCTTTCTCAGATGTTGCGCCGCCCTGAGAACATATTCGTTGCCTCGCAAATGAGATAGTCCACCTTGCTTGGCAAACTATTAAGCACCGCCGAAAATGACTTTCTCCCGTTCGAACGAAAGTCACCCGTGTAGAGAAGTGTCTTCTCGCCGGCAAATATCAAAAACATATAGCTATCATAGGCGGAGTGGTCAACCAAAATTGGCTTCACCTTTATTTGGTCAGCGCCGTTTTCGATAACAAACTCCTCGTTTGGCTGAAAGCAAACAACATTTCTTGGCTGCCTTTTGCCAAGATATTTTTGCTGCGAACTGAGAACCTCAAAGCACCCCTTGCCCATATATATTTTGCCTTTCACATTCGAAACGAGCCCAGCATGGTCAAGATGATAATGGCTCACCAGAATTGCATCATATTTCGTTTGCAAAATCTGCTTTTCAATCTCACTCTCACTTGCAGGTTCTTCATCAAGTTCCTTGCCGCACTCCAAAAGCAATTTCACCTTCCCAAAGGTGATTTCAATAAGATTGCCAATCGTTCCCTTCCCGCGCAAAATGTTATAGCCAAGCTCTGACGAAGGGTTGTTTTGTTCTTTTTTTGTCATAATTCACCTCCCTGACAATCCTATTATAACATAATAAAAAACTTTTGTCCCACCCCAAACCATGCCGCACAAAAGCGCCATGCTCTGCCAGATTTTCGCCTGGTTTTCAATTGCATTTTCATGCAAAATGTTCAAAACTGAAATTATAAATGTATGTTTTAACACATTTTTATGCGTTTTTATACAAATGAAAAATAGATTTTGCTATTTTGCAAGCAAATAACTTTGGTCAATAAGATCCTTTATCACTTCGAAATTCGGCGTTCCGTCCAGTTTGAAGGTGAGCCAGTGCAATTTGTTCATGTGGTAGCCTTTGAAGAAAGTTTGATTATCAACAAGGCTATCAATAGTTTCAGGCCGGGCGCGAACATCCATAACATCAACCTCATCAGCCGAAGGAAGTCCAAGCTTGTTCTTTGGAAGGCGCATCACAAGAGCATACCATTTTCGGTTGTCTTTTCGCCTCCAAATCGCGTCGGTTGGGAACTTTTCCCAAAGGTATTCAAGTTCGTCGCCATATTTTTCCTTTATGTAGGCGATGACTTTTTCACAGGTGCTTGACCTCTTTATGCCATTTTCAAAACACGCGTTCTTGATGTTTTCCAGCACGCCGTCAATCTCGGTTCGAATCTTTCCAACAAACTCCCCAACACCGCCAACAAGGTGCAAAACATACTCATCCCCCGACTCGTTATCGAAAAGTTTTGTTGAGATTTTCTCGGTCTCGTTAACAAAAACAAAGAGTGTGAATTGCCCGCCCAGAATTGTAGTTTTATAGGCATACTCATTGCCGCGCTTTTCAAAGCCAAAATTCAAAAGTTTTTCTTCGCTTATTCTTTTTTCTTCCATACAAACATCATAGCATA
>CANQQH010000054.1 GCA_947625955.1 uncultured Clostridia bacterium
CTGAAAAAACCATTAGACTTGATGAAAACTATATCGACGCGGAGCTCACAGAGCACTTTTTCATTCTTCAAAGCACAACGAAAACTTCCATATATTCGCTAGACAGCCTTGCGCTCATCAAGAGCTACGACAACATCGCGTCGGCCTCGGCAAAGAATGTCAAAAGCAACATCAATGGCAATACATATGGCGTTTTGAACCTCTACTCAGCGTTTGAACTCGGCGAGAACTGCCTTTTGATTGAGAGAAACTATGTTGTTTCGAGCGGTTACGATTTGCTCTCGGGTGAGGGAGAGGGTGAGAAAACTGGCTATAAAATTGAGTATAAAGTGCTTGGCAGAAGCGGGGCCGAGCAGACAATAAATAATGAAAACAGCGTGCTCAGGCCTGAAAAAACAGGAATCTCGGGCTATGTTGCAATAGTTTTCAGTCAGATTGAAGACGGCGCAATTTCGCAAAAACAAAACATAACATACTATCAATATAGTGCCGACAAGCTTACAAAACTTGTGACCTATGACTATGTTGAAAACGGCAAACTTGCCGGATTTAATGACAAAACTTTCCTGACGCAAGGTGGAAAAAACTCAGGCGGGCTTGACTTCAATGGCAACAAAACAAGGGTTGTTGAATCGAAACTCGAAGAAAAGATTGTTGACATTGCAAACGACGACACGGTTGTTGTTTCGTCGATGATAGGGTTCAAGCAACTCTATAAAAAAGACGGAACAAAGGTTAGCGGCGACCATTTCGCCATGATTTCTCCGTTCGCTATGGGAAAGGCGCTTGCCTGGGACCTTGAAAACTACTATATTTTGAACGCAAACGGCAAGAAGACAAAGATTGAAATCGACAACGAGTTTGTTGACTACATGTTCATGGGGCTTGGAATGTACTTCGTTAGGAGCGGAGAGAATTTCGATGTTTTCGACATGAACGAAGCAAAGCTTTATTCATCTGTTAAGCTAGGGATTCAGTTGCTTGGCAGCGAAGACGAAGTGCTTTTGAGCATCTCTTCTCAAAGTGAGAGCAAACTTTTGAAAATAAAGGCGCTCAGGCCATATGCAAAGGCGTCCGCGAATGACATTTCAATAGAAAGTGATTTTCAGGCAAAGAGCTTTAATGCAAATGGTTTCTTGGAGAGCGAGAACAAACTTGAAGTTGTTGGCGAGCCGCTTGTTGACGCCCTCGCTGGCTACGGATTTATCAAATATGGCTTTGAAATTTCAACCAAAGATACAAGCTTCAAATCATACGAAAAATTAACCGACGCTGAAAAGTTGCTCATTCCTGCGTTCGACCAAAGTGGCGCGTTTCAGTCGGCGGACGGAAGGCTATTCTATTTCCGCGGAGCCTACTTCCTAACGAACACGAACATTGCGGTTGCCGTGATGAAATTGGAGTATGAAAACAGGGATTATTTCTTTGTTAATATTGCGCTAAAAGATGTTTATCTTAGCGGCATTAGTGGCAAGTCTAGCACGGCGTTCTTCGAAGACGACCTCATGAGTTTTGAAGGGGGCAAAAAGCAGAGCTTGCCGCTTGACTATTCAGCTGACCCTGTGCCAGCAAGCGCACTTAATGGCGTGGTTGGAACGTGCTTCGACGAAACAGGCAACATAAGGACCAACTATAAACTGGCTGGCTACGATGGCGGCATTGTGTTGGTTTCAAACAATGCAAACAAACTAAGCGTTGAAATTGAGCTCAAAAATGTTTATTCGAGCGAAAAGGACACTGGCTACATTGAAATTCGCAACCTTGTTTCGGGCGAAAACACCTATGACTTTGGCAAGTTTGAAGTTGTTATCAATTCAAACCACACGACAGCGAACATCACGCTCCGCGCCAAAGACGGCTATATGTTCAGTGGATTTAGTTATACCTACGCCAACGCGTCGGCATCGGTATGCTATTCAAAGCAAGACATGAAAAAGGTTGAAAAGGAGATTGTTTGCGATGAATATACTTTCGCGCTTGACACATCCTTCGACTTCATCCGTTTCAATCCAAAACTCATTGAAGAATACATCATTTTGAACTTCGTTAACGAGGAAGGAGACAACCTTCTTCGAACATACTATTTCGGCGGCTTCGGCTCTGATGTTGGTGGTGGCACACCTGCACCATTTGGTTTTTCGGCTTTCAACAGGGTTGAAAAAGTGCAAACGGCTCCAAAAGACGGCTACACCTTCGTTGGCTACAAGCAGGACGGTAGCGACGCCTATGCCATAAACAAGAAGGGCGAATTTGTTGGTGAAATTGAGAGCAATTCAAATAATATAAAGCAGGTTAACCTTTTTGCAACCTATGCTGCCAACACCTACAATATCATCTATCACGATGAAAACGGCGAGATTATTCACACTCAAAGCGTGACCTATAACCAAACGGTTTCGTCGCTCTATTCATACAGCAAGAACTACTACACCTTCGACGGCTGGTACACTTCAAGGTCGGGTGGGAGCCAATTCACCGCCGGAACAAGATATACCTACACGCGCGACCTTGACCTTTATGCAAAGCTCACGCCAAAAAATGTAACGGTGACTTTCAATATCAATAAGTCAAGCTACGACAATGAAACTATCAAGAACTGCTCCTATAATCTTTCGCAGGTGTTTTTCAAAAACGCCTTTGACTCATACTCGCGCGATTCGCAAATAACATCAAGTTTCACAAAGGTTTACTCCTATAACCAAACCTACGGCACATTGCCGGACCTCTACGGCAAGGGTGGAAGCGGCACGAGTGAAAAAAACTATACCTTCATTGGGTGGTACACCTCGTCGTCGGTTTCGTCGTCGGGAACTCCCAGCGGAACAAAGATTGAGAGCAGCTCAAATGTGACGGGTGTTTCGGGAACAACAACGCTCACAAAAACGCTCTATGCGCACTACGAACTAACCAAGCACGCCGTTAGTGTTAGCATGAGCGTTGCAAGCGGCTATAAATCGCTTGGCTATAACTTCGAAGATGGGAGGAAGGGAAATTTTAGCCAAAGCTCGGGCGCAAGCAAAACAATCTATGCTGCCGACGGCGAAAATCTTGAAATTGTTCTCACGCAGATCCCGGGCTACTATGTTAGCAATTTGAGTGTGAGGATAAGCCCAAACACTTTTACTTTCTCGGGAAGCTATAACAGAGTGAGCAACTCCTCTGCCTATGACAGCGTGGACTCGTCGGGGTATTTGATTTCGAATAGCGATGTTCAAATTCGCTATTCTTCGGGCGTTACTACCATCACGTTTTTGAAAACCAAAAGAGATGATTTATCGGTTAGTTTCACGCTGTCGTCAACCATGTCGAGCGTTAGTGTTAAAAGTTATCTTGGCGCTGGCGACAATAAAAAATATGATAATCCACTCAGCGGGCACGATGCGGTTCGCAGCAGGATTCAAACTGCATATAGCGATGCGGCGGGGTCGAGCAAAACGGCAGATTATGCGGCAAACCAAAGAATATCTTTCACAGGAAAAACGATAAAATTCACTATCTATAAATTGGAAGGCTACAAGTTTGATAGCCTTGAATTTGAGCTGACTGGCGTTGATAATATCACCAAAAGTGAGTCGAGCGGCTCAGACTATAAAACCATAACCTACACGCTTCCATACTATGGTGAGCAATCGCTGGAACTTGTTGTGAGGCAAGAGGCGATAACCTATAACATTAACTACGTGGTTTGGAGCGGCTGCAATGCAGCTGGCAGCATTCCAACAACAACCGGGGTGGTCTTCGACGACTTTTCAACCCGAATTTTGCCAAACGCGCGAGACTATTTGACCAGCGAGGACTATGTTTTTCTTGGCTATTCAACTCAAAACAAAACAGGCAACAACCTCGGCCAGAGCGATGTTGAGTTTAGTTTTAATGGTGCTCTCAACAAAAACCTCACGGCAATTGACGGCGGGGGTGCAACGCTTTATGTTATTTTTGAGCCGGTGAAATACACGGTTGATTTCAACACCAACGGCGGCGACTCAATTTCGCCAAGAGAATATTATCTATTTCGTGAGTTTTCATCACTTCCAACGCCAAACAAAAATGGTTTTCATTTTCTGCGCTGGGAAACAGAGGGTGGAACGAGAGTTAGCAATTCAACAACCCTAACAAAGGCGCTCTCTGGCAATTCAACAAGGTTCACACTCAAAGCAATCTGGGAAACCGCCAACTATAATATTATTGTTCACACCAACGATAAAGCAGACAGCGATGGCTTTGGCTCAACGAACGCGAGCGGAAAGACCACTGGCTACACCTTGAAATTCACGGACGGAAGCAGCCGAAACACAATAAGCATGCAGGCGCTGACTCGCCCGGGATATAGGTTTCTTGGCTTCAAAAGTGTGAGGCTCAATGCGTCGAACCAGGCGAGCGACAATCATCCATTTCTTGGCTATGGAAGCGGCGCCTATAACTATATTGATGCGAACAATTATAGCAGCTGGCAGGCGGATGACATCAACAATGAGATACATTTATATGCCGTTTGGGAAGCAATAGTCTATACCGTTTATTTGAATCTCAACAACAAGAGTTTGGCGAACTATAATGCGAGCGACGGAAACATTTTGGTGCGATATGGCGGCAGAGACTACACAACTAACGTCTCATATTTTGACAGATTCACGCTTAGTGTAACATTCGACACGGCGTTTGGAACATTGCCTGAAATTGTCAGCATTCAGGGCTACGATTTCAGCAAATTCAGCCTCACAAAACGCGATGCGCTCAGCCCTGAAAGCGGCTTCGACATCACGCCAGAAACAACTTTTAATGGAACATATCTTGACAGGGCGGTCTATATTAGCAGCGAATCTGATGGTGGCAGCAGCGTTGGAACGGGGAACAAGTTCTCATTTTTCACTTATTATTCAGTCAGGAACTACACGGTTTCGTATTTTGACAATACGGGCAGCAACTATGGTTTCCACCTTGGATCCAATCTTGGCGACTACAAAAACTATAACCATTCGAGCATCACAAGGTCAGACAGCGCTTCAAACAACTCGATGAGAAACGACTACGGCAAGGATGCCATTGTTGATATAATCCCAACCGCGGGCACATATGCTTCATCAATCACCATTGCGAGCGCTGGCACATCAATGGCTTTGAGCTTTGGCTGGAACAATAAAAATGGAAAAATCTCGCTCACCGCAGGCGGAAGAAGTGTCAATCTCGTTGAAAATTCGTTTGTTTTGGTTGGCACTGGAAACGCGTATAAACAGCTTTATATCAAGCTCTTGCCATTCAACAGAAATAACGGCTTCGGCAAGGACGCATACAGAATTATTCTTGCGTTCGACTATGTTCAAGACAACTTCTCTGTTACAATCAACTCAGCAGAAATTCAAAGCTATGAGGTTAATTTCTACTACTACTTCGACAGGTCGGTAGGGGGATTCACTCCGCCAGCCAGCCTATACGCCACAAAGGTGTATAACTATGGCGACCAGTTCAGCGACGAAGACCTCAGGCGCGAATTTTTCCCACTCTATGAATTTAATGGCGTGAGATATGGCAGTCTCTCAGGCTCGGCACCGGCAGACCCAAGCGCGGCTGCAATCGCGAGCGCGGGAGAGGCGGTGACCATGAACCTAACCATGGTCGCCTTCTATAAACTTGTTGAAAAACAGGGAATAAATTTCTGGTTCTTTGATAGGGTTCAAAACAGATATGTTACAAACAGCGAGATGAACAGGCAATATATAATGTTTGAGCTCAAAAATAACAGCATTTCGCAGGGCTCTGGAATCATGAACTTCAACTCGCAATATGGTCTCACAACCAAGCTCCCAACAATAGCTTCCGAGGCATGGCCAGACGGATACGAGCTTGTTGGATTCATCATTCCAAGTGGAAGCGCGCTGACCAACACCTTCTATACGCCTTCCAGCTTTGAAGGGAACACGGCTTATAGCATGTCAACAATCGTTGACCACGAAATCAATGTTTATGCCGTGTATAACGAGAACAAGTTTGAGTTCTCAATGGAATCGTCGGGAAGCAACCTCAGTGCTAGTCTTAATGCCAGCTCATTCTCGGTCTATGAATATGGCGAGGACGGGTCAAGCGTGAAGATTCAGGCAGGCTCTGTCTATCTCATTTCACTAAATGCGCAGCAATTTGGCTTATTTAGTAACAGGCTTGCCGATGGCGTTCAAACGGCGCTTGGCAATGCTGTTGGAAGCTTGGAAAACATCTCGCTCACAACATTTTCAAGCAATGGAAGTTTGAGCGTTAGAAAGCCAACGTCAACAACCTACTACTTTGCAATCACCATTCGAACAGACAACAGCGGAAAACCATATATCTATCGTGTTTCGTCCAACTATTATAGTTTCAGCGGCTCAACGCTCAGGTCATACAAATGGAACGGCTCGGCGTTTGAATAGGGGAAAAAGTGTGATTGGTTATGAAATAGCAAAGCCACTTATCACAAAAGAGTGGAAAATTCGGCTGGAACTTATGAAGGAGCTAACGCAAAGAAAAGCTTCTTTGCCCTTGCATAAGGAAGTTGAAAAACATATGGCAAGTGCGCAAAACAAAGAGAAAATGGTGGGAGAGATACTAAAACAAATTCGGGGCAAAACGCACGAGGATGCAATGAAGGCATTAAAGGCAATTGAATAGGGCCTCAAAAATGATTGACATTATTTTCAATGTTTGGCATAATTATAAAGTAAAATATTGGAGAAGAATATGAAAAAGTTTCTTAAAGGTTTTTTAATGTTTAGTTTGGCATTTGTGCTTCTTTGCCCTTTGGCACTCGCAGGATGCTCAAAAAACTATACCATGAAGGTTGAACTCGACAGCAACGATGGTCGCGTTTATTTGTGGGCGCAGGACGGTATCAACGCCGTTGGCTCAAACACCGTTAAAAAAGGTGATAATTTCGAAATCCTCATCGACCCAAACGACGGCTACATCATCTCAAAGATTGAGCTTGATGGCGAAGAGGTTGAGATTCACACATATGAAGACGGCAAGTTTGGCTATAAAGTTTCGGAAGTAAAGAAGAACCACACAATCAAAGTTTACTTCGAGCTTGACACCTATGTTGTGAAGTTCATGTGTCTTGAAAATCCAAATGGCGGCTATATTGAATACACTCCTCTTAGAACATATGTGAAATATAAGAGCGGCATTGACCTTTCAGAGCAAAAATATAGTGGACCAACCGGAATGGTTCAGTGGTATATTGACCCAGCGTGCGAAACACCTGTTCCAAACAACTCAATAAAGCCAAACAGAGACTGGGAGCTCTATTGCAGAATAACAAAAGATTCGCTTGACTCTCAGCTTGGTGGCGCACAAATCTAATAAACACAAAAATAAATCTGTTTAGTTGCGCTCCACTTGTGGAGCGCGCCGTCCTCACCGCAACTAGCACTATCTTTTTGGCTAAAACGCAAATAAAAAATTCCCGCACAGCAATAAGTGTTGCGGGAATTTTTATATTTGTGTTTTATCTCAAAAATCTAATACTATTTGCTGCCCTGGTCAATAGAACTTGCGGAGCAACAGGGGTGAACTTGTTTTTTTTATTTTGTGAGGCTAACTCTTGCGCAAACTTGCGCTTGCCGAAAAACGATTTCGTTTTTCGACAAGCGAAGAAGGGAGCGCGAGGGGCGCGCCCCTCGCAGAAAAAAACATAAAATACCCCTCTTTTTTGTTTGACAAAT
>CANQQH010000055.1 GCA_947625955.1 uncultured Clostridia bacterium
AAATCTCGCGCCGGATTTTGTCGTTGAGGAACTTTGACCCCTGACTCCCGCCAGTAACAACAAGTATGGGCTTGGTGGTTGAAATTCCAAGGTTCTTTCGGGCAATGCTGTTTGAAACAAACATATCGGCGCGAATGGGCGAGCCTGTGTAAACGCCCTTTTTCTTTTCCTTTTGTGCAGTTTCGTCAAAAGTTGTGAGAATGAGCGAAGCATAGGGACGGGAGAGTTTGTTTGCAAGCCCCATATTGAGGTCGCTTTCGTGAATAACGGCAGGGATTTTCAAGCGTTTTGCGGCAATTATAACAGGAAGCGACACAAAGCCACCTTTTGAAAAAACTACATTTGGCATCTCTTCTTTTAGGATTTTTTTCGCCTCGTGAACCCCTTTTATGAGTCGAAACGGAATGAGAAGGTTTGCAAAGAATTTTCCTCTTTGAAGCTTGGTTGTTGTTATTTGATAAAACTTCAAATCCTTGTTTTCTTTAACGAGGCTGTTTTCAATCCCGTTTTGACTTCCAATATAAACAATCTTGTCGAAGTTCTGTTTATACTTGTCGAGTAGTGCAAGGTGGGGAACAACATGGCCCGCTGTGCCACCACCGGTCAAGAGTATTTTCATATATTTGTCTCCGCTAGTAGTAATAGTTTATGAAAAGCGCCAAATATTATGTAACAAATGAGCCCAAAAGCCCTAAAAGTGTGCAAAAGGTAACGATTTTTGTTTGCTTTTGACAAGTGATTTTTGGTATACTAATTGAGTAAATAAGTAAACTCTAAGGAAAAACGTATGTCAAAATCAAGTTATCAAGCAAAAGATATTCAAGTTCTTGAAGGGCTGGACGCCGTTCGCTTGCGTCCTGGCATGTATATTGGAACAACAGGGCCAAAGGGTCTGCACCATTTGATATGGGAAATTGTTGATAATGCCATCGACGAGGCTGCAAACAAGTTCTGCAACCGCATTATCGTGACGCTCAACAGCGACGGCTCGGTTACAGTTGAAGATAACGGCCGTGGTATTCCTGTTGATATTCATCCGGTTTTGAAAAAGAGCGCAGTTGAGGTTGTTTACACCGAGCTTCACGCCGGCGGCAAATTCAACAACGAAAACTATGCGTATTCTGGCGGTCTTCACGGCGTTGGTGCGTCGGTTGTTAACGCGCTTTCAAGGTGGTGCAAGGTTGTTGTTTCAAGAGACAACAAGCAATATGAAATCCGCTTTGAGGCAATCTCAAAAAATGGCAAGGTGAAGTGCGGGCAGGTTGTTCAGCCGCTCACCGAAGTTGGCAAGTCAACAACAACTGGAACAACCGTTACTTTCCTTCCAGATGACCGCGTTTTTGAAACTATCGAATTCAGCTTCGACACCATCTCAAAGCGTTTGAAGGAACTCGCATTTTTGAATAAGGGCGTTGAAATATGCCTTATTGACCAGCGCTCGGGCGATGAAAACGTCGTTTATAAATCATATAAATACGACGGCGGCTTGAAAGACTTTGTCAAGTATATCAACGAAGGCAAAAACGTTCTCTATGACGACCCAATCCTGTTTGAGGGCGAAGAGAACGGAATCAAAATTGAGATTGCAATTCAGCACACGGACAGCTATGTTGAGAGCGTGTTCTCCTTCGTTAACAACATTCCAACAACCGAAGGGGGAACTCATGAGGTTGGCTTCAAGTCGGGGCTGACAAGAGTCCTCAACGACCTTGCAAGAAAGAATGGAACGCTTAAAGACAAAGACCAAAACCTCATGGGCGACGACTTCCGCGAAGGTCTCACAGCTGTTCTTTCAATCAAGATGAAAAACATCCAGTTCGAGGGCCAAACAAAGACCAAACTTGGAAACCCAGAAGCCAAGCCAGCCGTTGAAAGCGTCACGGTGGCAGGGCTCACAAACTACTTCGGTTTGAGAGGAACAGGAAAGGTCTTCTCCAGCATTATCGACAAGGCTGTTGGGGCCGCAAAAGTTCGTGAGGCAAGCAAACGCGCAAAGGATTTGGCTCGCCAAAAGAATAGCATTGAAAACTCAACTCTCGTTGGTAAACTTGCTTCGTGCACTGGCAGAAACTATATAAACAACGAACTCTTCATCGTTGAGGGTGACTCTGCGGGTGGAAGTGCAAAGCAGGGGCGTGACCGTCATTTCCAAGCTATTTTGCCGCTTCGCGGGAAGCCACTAAATGCCGAGAAAAAGCGTATTGACCAAGTCCTGGCGAACGAGGAAATTCGAACAATTATTTCAGCCCTCGGCGCTGGTATTGGCGACGAACTCAACCTTGACAATTTGAAATACCACAAAGTCATCATCTTGGCGGATGCCGACCAAGACGGCGCGCATATTCGTGCAATTCTCATAACTTTCTTTTTCAGGTATATGAAGCAGCTCATCAACGATGGCCACCTCTACATTGGAACTCCGCCACTTTATAGGATTTCAAAGAAAGGGAAGAGCGAATATGTTTATTCGGATGTTGAGCTTCCTGAGGCGATTGAAAGAATTGGTGGAAAACCATATGACATTCAGCGCTATAAAGGTCTTGGCGAAATGAACCCAGAGCAGCTTTGGGAAACAACAATGGACCCGGCAAACCGAACTCTGGTGCGCGTTACTATCGACGACGCTGCCGAAGCTGAAAAGATGATAACCATTTTGATGGGCGACGACATTGAGGCAAGAAAACAATACATCACCGAAAACGCTGATTTCAATAAAAATACAAACAATTAAGGAAACATAAATGGATAAAGAAAAAGACCAAAACGACGAACTTAATGAAAAGGCAAACCAACTCAATATTGACGACATCATCGACGGAACCGGAATAGACGAGCTTGTGTCGGGCGATACCGAAGAGGAGAAGAAGAATAATCGTAAGAAAATAAAAGAGCAACTCCTCGTTTCTGCGAAGCTTGGCAAAAATGTTATCAACAAAACGCTTGATGTTGTTATGCACGAAAGCATGTTGCCATATTCCGAGCATGTTATTCTCGACAGGGCGCTTCCAAGGGTTGAGGATGGTCTCAAACCTGTTCAAAGACGCATACTCTACACAATGCACGAGCAGGGTTTGACACCTGACAAGCCATACAGAAAGTCGGCGAAAATCGTTGGTGACTGCCTTGGTAAGTATCACCCTCACGGCGACTCGTCAATCTATGATGCGATGGTTCGTTTGGCGCAAGACTTCAACCTTCGCGCTCCGCTTGTTGACGGACATGGTAACTTCGGGTCTATTGATGGCGACTGCGCTGCCGCCATGCGTTATACCGAAGTGAGAATGGCGCCACTAGCGCTTGAAATGTTGCGCGACCTTGAAAAGGACACCGTGCCTTGGACTCTTAACTACGACGACTCTTTGCAAGAACCAGTCTTGCTTCCAAGCCGTTTTCCTAATATTCTCGTTAACGGCGCAAGTGGTATTGCGGTTGGACTTGCAACGAATATTCCTCCGCACAACCTTGCTGAAACCATTTCGGGTGCGATTGCCTATATCGACAATCCCGACATCACTATCGACGAAATGATGAAAATCATCAAAGCGCCAGACTTTCCAACTGGCGGTTACATCATTGGTGGAAGTGAGCTCAGGCAGGCTTACGAAACAGGTAAGGGCAAGATCACTCTTCGTGCAAAGATTCATATTGAAGGCGATGCAAACGAGAAGAAAAACATCGTTATCACCGAGATACCATACCAAGTTAACAAAGTGAAGTTGCAGCAAAAGATTGCCGAAGTTCGCGAGCAGCACAAAGAGACTCTCGGCTGCATAACCGAGGTTGTTGACGAGTCGGACAAAACAGGCATGAGAGTTGTTGTAAAACTCAAAAAGGACGCTGACTACAAAAAAGTGCTCGACAGCTTGTTCAAACTCACGGATTTGCAGGTGTCGTATGGCATAAACATGGTTGCCATCGCCGACGGACGCCCACAGCAAATGGGTCTTATCGACATTTTGGCATACTATGTCAACTTCCAAAGAGAAGTTATCTATAAGCGCACTAAGTTCGACCTTGACGCAGCGAAAGAGCGTCAACACATTTTGCAAGGTCTCATCATCGCGGTTCGCAATATTGACGAAGTTATCAAAATCATCAAAACAAGTGAAAGTGTGACTGTTGCAAAGCAGCGTTTGAGAGAACGCTTCTCGTTGAGCGACAGGCAGGCGCAAGCTATTCTTGACATGCGTCTTGCAAGGCTCACAAGCCTCGAAGTTTTCAAGCTTGAACAAGAACTTTTGGAACTTGAAAAACGCATTGAAGAACTAACAAAGATCATTGGCAGCAAGAAACTCCAATTCGAAATCGTGAAAGACGAAATGGGCGAAATCAGAAAGAAGTTCAAGGAGTCAAGGCGCGCCGATGTGCTTTCGTCGGTTGACGAATATATCATCCAAACAGCTGTTGGAACCGGGGCAAAGGGTCCAGTTGAAAACGTTGTTATTGTTGCAACCGAGGCCGGAACAATCAAATGTATGCCAGCAAAACACTATGCTCAGTCGGCAAAGATGTGGAACGAGAGGTCGGGGCTTCACGAGATTGCAACAGCAACTTATCAAACCACGTCAGACAAAACCGTGCTTGCGTTCACCGACCAAGGCAATGCCTACAAACTTGAAGCATCCGCACTTCCAAGCAACAGATATCGCGATAAAGGTGTTGAACTTAGCAAAATCAATCCTTCGGCTTCTGACAGTGAGAAAGTTGTTTATCTCACAGAAGTTCAAGATAATCTGCTCGATGAAGAGCTGCTATTCTTCACAAAGCTTGGCATGATCAAAAAGACGAAGATGAGCGAGTATCAACTCTTGAAGAGCGCCTACCAAGCAATCAAACTCAAAGACGGCGACAAGGTCATCTCAATAGAAGTTGACAAGCCAAACACAACAATCTTGTTCGTGACCGAAGAGGGTATGAGCCTCAACGCCGACAAGAGCGACATTCCAAGCCAGGGCAGAATTTCTGCGGGCGTGAAGGGTGTTAACCTATCAGACAGCGACAGCGTTGTTCTTGCAAGCCAAGTCACAAAGGACGACAGCGTTGTTTTGATTTCAAACAAGGCTTATGCAAAGCGCGTTAACGTCAACGAAATCGACGTTTTGGCAAGGTATAGAAAGGGCGTGAAGATATTCGACCTCAAAGGTGAGGCTTCAAGCGGAACAAAAGTCATTGCTTCAAAACTATATTCAGCCGACGGCGAGGTTGTTGTTCAAAATGTTGGCGGCGAATTTTCGGTTATTAGTGCGTCAAGCATTGTTGAGGACACAAGGTCGTCGAGAGGCAAGAGCCTTTCAATTGGCGACGCAAAACTTGAAAGAGCTTTTATAAGAAGTTTGTGATAAGGGCGTTTATCATTTGACCCCTCATAGTGCAATTTGATATACTACGATAAAATAAAAAATATTTTATATTGGCATAATAACATAGGAGAAAGTTTTGGAAAAAAGAACAAAGTTTAATGATAAATTAAATGGCGGCGATGAAAATCGCCCAAGTTCTGATGACGAAAAACTTGCAAAACGCGCCAAGAAAGACTATGTAAAAGAGCAAAAGAGGCTAAAAAAACTTCGTGAACGCAGCATGCGTTTTGACGATAGCGACTTTGACAGGCTCCCAGCTTTTGGCTTCGATGAAGTTGAACAGAAAGAAAACAAAGAAGAAACTAACAATATGGCAGAAGAAAATCAAAATTCAACTGCCGAAGCGAACAAAGAAGAAAATAGCGCTCAGCCACATGTTGAAAAAGCCATCACAAAAACAACTGAACCAGCAAGCAACGAGGAAAAACCAGCCGAAATCAAAAATGAGGAGCAAAGCGATTCATCTGCGCCGAAGGTTGAGCCTGTGTTTGGCAAAGCTCATGAGCCGGCACATGAGCCGGCGCCACAGGCAGAGCATGAAGAAGTGCAATTGCCAGCAGAGCAAAAAAACTCACATGTTCAAAAAATTGACCTGAGTCAACTTCGAAGCGCGCAACATGAACTTGATGTTGAGCGTGGGTATCATGAGCCTGAAATTGACAGAAGATATAAACGCACTCCAAGCGATGAAGAGCAGGGTGCTTCGCAATCTACATATTCAAATATGGATGATTCATCAAGCAACTCTCCACAAGACAAAGCTTCGCAAGATAAAACGTTTGTTGAAGATATGCTTTCTCTTATGAACAAAATTGTTCCTGAGAATCCAAACAAAAACAACACGGTTGAAGAGCAACCTTCGGCTGAGGTTGAGGACTATGCCGAGGAAGAACCAGCTCAGGCTGAGGTTGAAGATTATGTTGAGCAACTGGCTGAAACTGAAATTGAAGGCAACGCTGAGGAAGAGCCATCTCAGGCCGAGATTGAAGATTATGTTGAGCAACTAGCTGAAACTGAAATTGAAGGCAACGCAGAGGAAGAACCATCTCAGGCTGAGGTTGAAGAATATGCTGACGAACGACCTTCACAGGCTGAGATTGAGAACAGCGCCAAAGAGCAGCCAGCAACAGCTGAAATAGGTGATACTAAAAAGAAAACCCATAGAAAGAGATCTGTTGACAAGGAACTTATTATTGAAGATTTGCCGGAAGAAATTGCAACAGTCGTTCCTGTGCAAGAAGAAACAAAGCAAGAAGAAAAAACTGCAATTTTAACCGAAAATAATGAAAATTCAGCCGAAATTCAACAAAATGAGGCTGAAAATGCAGAAAATGAGGTTGCTAAAAATGTTGAAGCAAAAACAGTTGAAGGGGCTGAAAACGAAACTAATCAAAATATAGAACCCGTTGATGAGCCTCAAAAACCTGAAGAGAAACAAGAACCTGCACCACAGCCAACCTACGCCTACCAAGACGATGGTTTCTATGTTGGCGACAATGCAAAGGTTATTGAAGATGCGGCGTCCGATCCAACAAAGCCGCCTGAGGTCAGCCAAACTGACAACATCACTCAGGAAGAAATTGATGCTATTTTGCGTCAGCAAGAAGAAGAGGAACGACGCAGGGAAGCTGAGAAAGAAGCCGAGCAATACAAAGACATGACCGAGGAAGAAATTGCTGCGGCGAAAGAACGCAAAAAAGCGTTCGATGAACTCCGTCAAAAATACAACAACAAAGATGACAGTGTTGATGGCAGCGCTGGTGACTATAAGAAGAACCTGGACTTCACGGTTAACACAAGCATCAAACAATTCAGGCTCACACCACCTAAGAAGCCATTCATCATTGCCGCGTCAATTATTGCATTCATGATTGTTGTTGTTTCGCTCATCACATATCTTATTATCAACAGGCCAGACAAGCCAATTGCTCTTGCCGATGTTGAAATCTCGCAGCCTATGACCGAGCAATATGTTGGTGAAACTGTTGACCTTGATAATATTTATTTGATACGCCACTACTCAGACGGCTCAACAAATCGCATTGGTGTTAATAACAACATGGTTATTCAAAGCAAGTGCAGCAGCAATATTAATAATAGCCTGGTGATATCTTCATATCTTGACGACACATTCGTTGTGATTGGCTATGAAGGGTTTGAACTAAGGCTGAGAATTGATGTTTCCGAGCTGATTTTGAATAGTATCACCGCCGAGGTTTATCAAGAAGACCTTCAAGCCGGCTCAATTTTGAAATTCGACAACATCTTGGTTATTGCAAATGTTGGTTATCTCAAAGGAACCAGGCTGCTTGAATAC
>CANQQH010000056.1 GCA_947625955.1 uncultured Clostridia bacterium
TCAATGAGCCTTTGATTGCCGTCTGGAAGATCGCACCTTCCATAGATTCCCTCTTCGAAGTAGGTGTCGCCCGTGAAGACGTTGTCTTCATAGATGATAACGCAGCTGCCCGAAGTGTGACCAGGAGTGAAGACAACTTCGAACTCCTCATCCAAAAATTTATTCTTACCTTCGAGCAAAAATCCGTCAGGCAGCACTTTTTCTGCGTCCAGATCAAACAAAAAACCAAGATTAAGAACGCTGTCGAGAAGTTTTGGCGCGTCGATTTCGGTGATAAACACTCTTGCACCCATGTCTTTGAGTGCCTTGCATGAAAAGATGTGGTCGATATGCCCATGAGTTAGCAAAACAACCTTTGGCGCAAGCTTTTCCTCGGCAAGTTTTTGCAAAATCTTATCCGTTTCAATGCCCGGGTCAATGACAATCGCCTCGCCATTTTTCGCCAAAATATAGCAATTTTCATTGAACTTTGAATTCGTGACTTTATATATTTGCATCGCTGTTCTCCTCTATGATTTTGAGCGCAATCTTCATTCCGTCAACCGCCGACGACATTATGCCGCCCGCCATGCCTGCGCCCTCACCAATAGCATACACATTTTTGAAGTTTGTTTGCAAGTTATCTTGCCGTGCTGTGCAAAATGGCGCCGACGAGCGAGTTTCAATACCTGTTAGAACTCCATTTTTGTCGAACCCTTTGAGTTTTTTTGCAAACCTCTTGATACCCTCGCGAATGTCGTTAACAAGATTTAGTGGCAAAAGCCTTCCAACATCGCCAAGCACATACTTTGGGCGTATCGTTGGCTGAACGATGCCAAGGTCTTCCGTTGTTTTGCGATTCAAAAAGTCCTCAACGTTCGAAACAATAAAGCAGCCGTCGCCCTTTTTGTAGGCTTCTTTTTCAAGTTTTTCCTGAAAGTCAATCCCGGCAAGAGGATGCTCGGAGCCGTAGTCACTTGGAGAAACGCTAACCAAAACGGCGCTATTGGCATTCTTACCTTTTCTTCCGTGATAGCTCATGCCGTTCGTTACAATCTCATCGCTTCCGCTCACCGCTGGCACAACCTCGCCGCCTGGGCACATACAAAATGTATAAACCGTTCTGCCGCTTTCAAGGTGCTCGAAAAGTCGATACTCAGCCGGCGGCAAAAGCGGATTGTCCTCGCCATATTGCATCTTGTTTATGTCTGCTTGCAAGTGTTCAATTCTGTATCCAATCGAGAAAGGCTTCTGCTTGTAGGTCATGCCCTTCTTTTCAAGCATTCGGTGAGTGTCGCGAGCGGAGTAGCCAAGCGCCAAAATCAAATTGTCGGCAAGGATTTTGTGCTCTTTGTTTTGGGAAACATAGGTGACTTCAATACCGTTGTCAGTTTCCTCAAAATCCATAAACTTGGATTCAAAGAGAACTTTTCCACCAAGTTTTTCAATCTGCTTTCGAATACGAACAACAATATCGCGAATAACATCCGTTCCAACATGAGGCCTGTTTTCATAGAGCACTTCTTCGCCAGCTCCGTTCTCGTGAAAAATATGCAAAACCTCGCGCGCCAAAAAACTATTTATTCCGCTATTGAGCTTGCCGTCCGAAAAGGTCCCGGCTCCACCCTCGCCTTCTTGGATATTGCTCTTCACGCTAAACTTCCCAGTTTTCAAATAGGTTTCCACAGTCTTCACTCGTTTTTCCATTCGCTCGCCCTTTTCCAAAAGCGTGACTTTCACATTGGCTTTTGCAAGGGTCAAAGCACAGAAAAGCCCGGCAGGACCACTGCCAACAACAACTGCACTTTTATTATTTATTTTATTAATTTTCAGGCGTTTTTCTTCAACATATGGTTCAAAAAACGCATTTTTGACCAATTTTTCGTCGATTTCCACTGCAAAATTGCATTTATAGGCAATATTTTTCTTATTTCGCGCATCGATGGATTTTTTCAAAATCTTGAAATTTTTAATGTCGGTTTCCTTGACGCCCAAAAAAGAAGCAATCGCCGAGAGCTGCGATTGTTTTGAAAAATCCAAACCAACTTTAACTTCAAGAATCTTTATCATCTTCGTATTTCTAACCTTTTGCGCGAACTAAAACTCTTTATAATTTTCATAACAGAGACTGACACAACAACTGCAACAACAATGCCAAGTATCATGCCTGCCAGAACATCTGTTGGGTAGTGCACGCAGAAAAATATTCGCGAAAAACTTATAAGTGCTGCGAGAATAATCGCAAAAATGCCGATTCTCTTGTGGAAAAGCAGCATCACAACAGCACAATTGAAGCTTGAAAACGCGTGACCCGATGGGAATGAAAAGCCGCTTGGCAGTTCGAGTTTCATCTCTTCGAGAAAGTCAACAAATTCGGGATGTACGCTGAAAGGACGCGGACGCGAAAAAATGAGTTTCAAAACAAAATCATTCAAAACATAGCCAATTACAAGCGAAATTATGACCGTGAGCCCGCAAAAACGCGTTTTTTTGAAAAACAATAAAACAACCGCCAATACAATCCACACAATCCCGCCATCGCCCAGCAGGGTTATGAATTTCATCAAGTGGTTGAAAAATGCGTTCGAGTGCAGGTGTTGATTAACGAAAACAAGCCCTTCCATTATTCCTACCACAGAACCGAAGTTCTTTCTGCAAAGCCGTTGAGGTCTTTGATTTTGATGCGGCTGCCATCTTCCAAAATGAGAGTGCCGGTGAATCTGCCGAAAACGTGATGCGAATCAGAGAGCATGAACCATCCATGCTTTGGCGCTTTCACATCAACGCTTGGCTGGAAGATGAGCTCAACCTTGCCGTCACTTGAATAGAACGTCCACGACCTGAGGTATTCGCGCTTCTTGTTTTCTCGGCGAACAAACACTCTCAAATTTTCAACCTTGTGCCCAACCCCATCAAGGAAAATCATGTTCTGGCTTGCGTCGGCTTTGTCGCCACGCATAACGCCAAGGTTGATGCCAATAGTGTGCCCGCCAACTTCTGCTTGAAGCGCCGCCCAGTATCTTATGGTCTTCCTTGGCATAACGCCTCTGCCCCAGTCGAGAGTTGCCATGGCGTTTGTTCCAAGTTCTATCTGCTTGCCCTTGAAAGAGAACACGCCACTTGCTGGCATACAAGTGATGTTGTGGGTGTAGCAAAATTGGTTTTTGTTTTTGAACAAGAAAGTTTTTGCAACTCCGTCTTGCCTTATATCATCAACAACAATATCGAAAGTAAGGTCGCTTTTGATTCCGTCTTTTTCAAAGAAGTTTTTGAAATTACCTTTCAAAATACGCTTTCCGTTCGCAACCTCAAAAGAAAAGGACGCATTTTTTGTTTCAAAACTAGTCTTACCCCTGAAACTTGTTTCTGCCATGAATTGCTTTGCTTTTGGAAAGTAAACGCGGGAAGAGTTCACAGCACCCGACTCGTCAAACATATCAACAACGCTCGCAAACAAACAAGCAACCTTGCCATAGTTTGCTATTTTGAGTGTCAAATTATATCTGTAATCCGAGATAACATATTTGTCCCACTCTCTAATTCTTTTCTTCTTGCGGATCTGCTCTTTGTTGTATTTGAGGAGCATCTTTCTTGAAAAACCATTATTTTTCAGTGTGCCGTCCGCATTAAGAAGGTCGTCAACTTTTTCAATTTCTCTTTGCATAGTTCTTCCCAACTTTCTTATTATTTTTGATATTACCATTTTTTAGACCAGAAAGTAAAATAAAAACCGCCTAAAAAGCAAATTTAGTTAACAAAAAAAGAGGTGGTTTTCACACCTCGCTTTTGTAGTCTTTTGCAAAGTTGTTATCAATCGCGCCGTTATAGATGCTCGCTGGAAGAGCGCTGCCGCTCTTGATTGAAAAACCATATGATGTTATATTTTGCTCTCTATATTTCACAATGACTTCAAAAACATCGTATGCTCCGCCGCCACTTGGAATTGAAATTTGAAAGGCATAGCCGTTTTCAATCTGCAAGCAGTCGGCATTGATTTGCTCGTCAAGCTCGTTATACTTCGTGCAATTGAAAGACTTTTCATCATTTGAAAAACTAATAAACAGCCTTTCTCCCGTTGATTTCTTGCAATAGATAACATTGTCATTTTTCTCAACATCAATGGTTGTTCCCTGCTGAGTGAGAGTGTAGATATCATTCTTCTTCTCAATGTTCCAGCCAAAGCCAGCCGTTTCAAAACTCTTTATTGCAATGTCATACGACAGGTATTGAGCGATAAGCAAATTCAATTCGTTCACCGCGCCACGCACCTTTTCCATTCTTGTTGCAATGATAGGCTCAACTTCCGCGATATGCGTTTCAAGCGTTTTGTCAAGTTCAGTCATGTAGTGACTAGACAAACTGAGCGACTGAGATTTCATGTCGTCTTGTATTTTTTCAACATTATCAAAACACCCAGCCAGGAAAATGACAGGGACAAACAAGAGTATGCTCAAAAAATACATAAACTTCTTCATACTATTGTTATACATCAAAATTTAGTCTTTGTCCACTTTTTATAAAGTATGCGCCTCAAAACCAATGTCGCCAAGCAGCGAAAGAACTTCGTCAAGGTCATAGGCCCCGCTGAGCGAGACCTCTTTGTTTTCAAGATCAACCTTGATTTTCTTCACGCCCTTCACGCCTTTGAGTGCGTTCTCAACTCTCTTTTTGCATCCTTCACAATGCATTCCCTCGATTTTCAATTTGTTTTCCATTTTCTTCTCCCACCTTATTTTTTCTAAGTCTCAGCGCGTTCAAAACAACCGACAAACTGCTAAGCATCATCGCAAGCGCCGCAATCATTGGATTTATTGAGATGCCAACAAACTCCAACGCACCCATCGCGATTGGTATCATGAGCACATTATAGAAAAATGCCCAGAACAAGTTCTGCTTGATGTTTCGAATGGTCTTTCGGCTGGTGCTGATGAGCGAGTCAATGCGCGTGAGGTCGTCGCCAAGCAGAACGATGTCTGCCGAATTTATCGCAATAAAGGTTGAGCCGTGCACGCTAATGCCAAAGTCGGCATGTGCAAGCGCCGGGCTATCGTTTATTCCGTCGCCCACCATTGCAACGATGTTGCCAGCCTTTTTGAACTCTTTCACTCTCTCCGCCTTTTCAGTTGGCATAACGCCCGCAACGAACTCGTCAATTCCAAGACGCGAAGCGATGTTCTTTGCAACAACCTCATTGTCGCCGCTGAGCATCACAACGCGAACATTTTTCTCTTTCAGCCTTCGAACAACTTCAAACGCGCTCTCCTTTATTGTGTCGGCAACCGAAATATAGCCAAGAAGGCTCTTTCCTTTTGCAACAAAAACAGTTGTTGAAATCTCTTCACTCGCCGCCTCGCCAACCTCAACACCATTCTCGGCAAGAAGTTTCTTGTTGCCAACAAGCAAAACTTCGCCGTCTTTTTGAGCTTTGAGCCCCATTCCAGCAATCTCGCTGAACGAATCGAACTGAATTTCCTCTATTTTGTTTTTTGCTTGCCACTCTTCAAACGCCTTGCTTATTGGGTGCGACGACATCTTTTCAAGGCTCACCGCAATTTGCATCATTTCGTCCGGCTGCTCGCTTGAAATCTTTTCAATTGCGAGCTTGCCGTTTGTGAGCGTGCCGGTCTTATCGAAAATCACAACATTAACTTTGCTTGCAATTTCAAGCGTTTCACTTTTCTTAACGAGTATGCCACCTTTCGCCAAAACCCCCTCACTCACAACAATTGCAATTGGCGTTCCAAGCCCTAATGAGCAAGGGCACGCCACAACAAGCACTGTTACAAAAGTTATGAGCGCTTTCACAAAAGTGTGTCCCGCGATGATATGGCAAAGGAAAGCGAGAAACCCAAGAAGAATGACACCCGGAACGAAGAACGCGCAGACTTTGTCGGCAATTCTGCTGATTGGCATCTTCGTGTTCGACGCCTCAACCACCAGCCGCACAATTTGAGATATGGTTGAATCTTTGCCAATATTCTCGGCTTCATACTCAATATAGCCGTCATAGCTTATTGAGCCCGCAACAACGCTGTCGCCAACATTTTTGGTCTTTGGCTTGCTTTCGCCGTTGATAAAACTCTCGTCAACATGGGTCTTGCCCTTCACAACAACGCCGTCAACCGCGATTTTCTCACCCGCACGGCAAATAACGATGTCGCCTTTTTGAATCTCGTCGATGGTAACGACTTTTTCTTCGCCGTTTTTCAAAATAACGGCATTTTCGGGCGTCAGCTTCACCAAATCCTCAACAGCACTCTTCGTTTTTGCCCTTGAACGCGCCTCCAAAAACCTGCCAAGCTTGGTGAAATAGACAATAGTTGCGCACGCCTCAAAGTATAGCTGGTGCATAAACATTTCCGAGCCCAAAAGAATCATAACAAAGGCATAAACGCTGAACGCAAAACTAAACATAACGCCAAGCAAAACGAGAGTGTCCATGTTTGGTGCGCCATGGAAAAGGCTTTTCAGCCCGCGCCAGAAGATATCTCTTCCATAAACAAAAAATGGCAGAGTTAAAGCAAGCGTCACGCATGAAAAAACAATGGGATTTATTGAAAAATGAAAAATCATTGTTCCCATTGAAAGCGTCAACAAAACAACAAACAAAACACTATATACCAGAAGTTCGATTTTCTGCTTTTTCAGTTGCAAAAGTGGATCTTCGAACTTATAGATTCCCTTACTCTTGTAGCCACATCTTTTGATGAACTCTTCGATTTTCTTTTGATCAAGCACTTCTTCATCAAATTCAATGGTTGCATTCGCCATCACAAGATTGACCAAAACACTCTTTATTCCCGCTTGTTTCTGCAAGTAGTGCTCAATCGCATTCGAACACGCAGAACAACTCATTCCGTCAATGCCAAGAGTTATTTTTTTCATCTAAAACCTCTTGAAAAGTTCAATAACCTCTTCAACAACTTCTTCTTTGCCTGTTTTCAGTTTATTCAAAACACAGTTTTGAAGGTGCTTTTCAACAAGCACGGTTGCAAGACTCTTTGCAGCGCTACTAACAGCGGCAAGCTGAATCAAAAGGTCGTTGCAATACCTGTCGTCATCAACCATTTTGATGATGCCATTGATTTGCCCACCAATTCTGCTAAGCCTGTTTTTCAAAAGTTTCTTTTCTTCTTCACTTCTTATTGTTTTTTCCATTAAAATAATCCTCTTCACTAATCTTTATAATATACCCCCCATTAGTATTTGTCAATATCATTTCACAAAAATTCAATAAATAAAATAAAAAATAATAGACCTTGCGCGCAAATTCTAGTATAATTCACATAAAGAGGTGAAAGAATGGAAAAATCAAAAGTATATTTCACAAAAGAGATAACACCTGAAAGCCTTGAAAAAATCTATGACGCATTGGGCATTAATCTAAGCGGCAAAGTCGGCGTGAAAATTTCAACAGGCGAACCGGGTGGGCACAACTTCTTGCAACCAAATCTTATCAAAAAACTTGTCAACAAACTCGACGGAACAATCGTTGAGTGCCTGACCGCATATCCGGGGCGCAGAGGCGACCCAAAGGCGCACTGGCAAACAATCAAAGACCACGGCTTTTATGACATTGCCCCATGCGACATCCTCGATGAAGACGGCGAAATCGAACTGAAGGT
>CANQQH010000057.1 GCA_947625955.1 uncultured Clostridia bacterium
TGCGTTAAAAAAGTTGCTGAACAAAATGGGTTCTGCACCGACAACAAACTCTTCAAGCAAAACCCATCCCAGTACGCCGGAAACACGGCAGACGCTTGCAATATTTTGAGACTTGCACTGACAGGCAGGAGTCAAACTCCTGACCTATATAGCATTATAAATGTGCTTGGAGAAAAAGAAGTCAAGAGCCGACTCAAACAAAATATTTAGTTGTAAAAAATCACTCAAATTTGAGTGATTTTTTACATGTTTATTTTCAAAATTAAAATTTTGGTGGGTTTTCGTCTTTTGCCATGAACATCTCTGCGTGTGGGTTTGAGGTGTCAGTTATCTTTTCAATTGGAAGCTTCATATAGGTTGCTTCTGCCTCTGCCAAAACATTGCCATTCATGTCTTGGATTTCGCCGCGGCCCAAAAATGTTCTTGAAGTTTCGCTCACAATCTCACCAATCCCTAACAAATCTTCTTTATAGGGAACAGGTTTGCGATATTTCACTTCAAGTTTCATTGTAACGCCCCAAAGGTTTGGGCCTTTTATGAGCACCGCTCTGCCAACAAGTTCGTCAAGAAGGGCAGCAATCATTCCACCGTGTGTTCTTTCGGGGTAGCTCTGGTGGTTGAAGTGATAGTGGAATTTCGAAATCACTTTGTGTTCGTCGGTCTCATAGAAATGCGCGTGCACGCCGAACTCATTATCAAGTCCGCAAATCAAACAATCATGGCTATTTAGCTGTTTTTTCACGATTTTCATACTATTTCACCTCAATTTTGCGTTTTTTAGTTTTCAAAAGGGTCGAAAAGCACAATGGTTTGTTTTCTATCTGGACCAACGGAGAAGAGTGCAATTTTAACGCCAGTGAGTTTTTCGATTGTTTTGAGATAGTTTTGCGCGTTCTTTGGAAGCTCGTCAAAACTCTTCACCTTTGTGATATCTTCTTTCCAGCCCTTCAAAGTGATGTAGTGCGGTTGATACTCTTCAAACTCTTCAAGTGTTGCTGGAATTGTGTCAATTGTTTTTCCGTTATAGATGTATTTGTCGCAAATCTTGATTTCGTCAAGCCCGGTCAAAACATCAAGAAGGGTGACAGCCCAGCCATTGATTCCGCTGATGTTTGCCGCATGGCGCAGCACGCACGCATCGAGCCAGCCGATTCGCCTTGGGCGCTTTGTCACAGTGCCATACTCATGGCCTCTTACGCGAATCTCGTTTGCAAGGTCACCAAAAAGTTCGGTTGGGAAAGGCCCCTCGCCAACACGCGTTGTGTAGGCTTTGGCAATGCCGAGCACATATTCAATACTATTGCATGGGATTCCGCACGAGAGCGGGATGGAGTTTGCCATTGGCGAAGACGACGTCACGAATGGGTAGGTTCCATGAGTGAGGCAGAGCATTGCGCCTTGCGCGCCCTCGAACAAAATCTTCGTTCCCTTCTTCACTTCTTTTTGCAAAAATAGTGAAGTATCGCAAACATAAGGCTTGATTTGCTCGCCAAGTTTTTTATATTTTTTGAAAACTTCGCTGAATTTGAGAGGCGCAAGCCCATAGCTTTCGAGCTCTCGGTTCTTAAATTCAAGCGCATTTTTCAGCCTTTTTTCAAGTGTTTTTTCATTCACAAGGTCGCCAATTCTCAGCCCAATGCGGCTGGCTTTATCGGTGTAGCAAGGGCCAATACCTTTGCCGGTTGTTCCAATTTTTGCTTTGCCAAGCGCGGTTTCTCTTGCGCCGTCGAGCATCTTGTGATAATCGAAGATAACGCTTGCCCTATCGCTGAGAAGCACTTTCGAAGTGTCGAACCCGGCTTCTTTAATGATGGCAAGTTCTTCCAAAAATGCCTCGGGATTCACAACCATTCCGCTCGCCAAAACGCAAGTTGTTCCCTTGTGGAAAATTCCAGACGGTATCAGGCGAACGGCGAATTTTTTCGAGCCAAAGACTATCGTGTGGCCAGCGTTGTTGCCGCCCTGAAAGCGCACAACAATCTTTGCTTTTTGGCTGAAATAGTCTGTTATTTTGCCTTTGCCTTCGTCTCCCCATTGACTGCCTTCAACAACAATTCTTTTCATCATTTTCCCCCATAAAAAAAGATAGTTTTATTATAGCATAATATTATCAATATTAAAATTGATTTTGCGGGATTTTATTGACAAATTTATTTTTTAATTATAAAATACAACTATAATTTATCTTGGCGTTGAGAAAGAGAGTAGTTTTGGTAAAATTGTTGAAAAGCGAGGCAATGGTGGTGAGAGTTTGCCAAACAATTCAAAACGAAGAACACTTTTGAGCCAGCACTTATCAAAGTGGCTAGAATTTCTAGCAAATTAGGTGGCACCGCGGAATGTGAAAGTTTCGTCCTAATGCGTTTTTGCACTAGGGCATTTTTAATAGGAGGGAAAACAATGACACCACAAATTTCAAATCTCAAAGAGGGGAATGTTAAGTTTCAAGGCATGGTTGAGACCGTGCGCGACAAAAAGAACATCCAATTCATTATTCTCAAAGACCATTCTGGAAAAATCCAGGTTACTGTTGACAAGGTGAAATACCCTGAGGCAGGCGAAGTTTTCAATCATCTTTTGACCGGCTCAACCGTCACGGTTGAAGGCGAACTCGTGAAGAGTGAATACGTGAAGCTTGGCGGCAGGGAAGTTTTGCTTTCAAGCGTCGAGGTGACGAGCGAGGCGAAGGAAGCCTACCCAATCGGGCCTGAAAGCAATATTGACCAGCGCCTTGATTACAGATGGCTCGACCTCAGGCAAGAAAAGAATCTGCTTCTTTTCAAAGTTCAAACCGAGCTGACCGCAGCATTCAGGGAGTTTTTGAAAGAGAAAGAGTTCGTTGAAATCCACTCACCAAAGCTTATTGGCGCAGCGTCTGAGAGTGGAAGTGAAGTTTTCGAAGTGAAGTATTTCGATGGCAAGGCATACCTTGCTCAAAGCCCACAATTTTATAAGCAACTTGCAATATGCGGCGGGCTTGGAAAGGTGTTTGAGTGCGGACCTGTTTTCAGAGCTGAGAAGTCGCATTCAAGAAAGCACGCAACTGAGTTCACCGGCTTCGACCTTGAATTTGCCAACATTGAGAGCTTCGAAGATGTCATGGCGCTTGAAGAGGAGATGCTTGCCTTTGCGCTTAAAAAGGTAAAAGAAAAGTATGGCGACGCCATAAAAGAGCTTTTCGGTGTGGAAGTGAAAGTTCCAACTTTGCCATTCCCAAGAATAACTCTTGAAAACCTCTATAAAGAACTTGAAAAACGCTATGGCTATAAGGTGCCAAGCGAGGAAAAGGGCGACCTTTCAACCGAGGGTGAACGCCTTTGCAAGCAGTTTGCCGAAGAAGTTTATGGAAACGAGTTCTTGTTTGTTACTGACTACGACGCAAAGAAACGCGCGTTCTATCATATGCGAAAAGATGGCGTGCCACAAGGCTACGACCTCATCTGGAAAGGCGTTGAAATAACAACTGGGGCGCAAAGAGAGCACAGATACGACATTTTGAAAGCGCAAGCCGAGGAAAAAGGGCTCGCAAAGGACGTTGAGTTCTATTTGCAATTCTTCAAGTATGGCTGCCCTCCACACGGCGGGTTTGGTATCGGGCTTGACCGCATTACCATGAATCTGCTTGAACTTCCAACAATAAAGGAAACAATGTTCGTGTTCAGGGGCCCTGAGAGAATAACCCCATAAGGAGAAGAAAATGAAAAGAATTGAACTAAGAGATTTATTCAAAAACTTTGAGGCCTTTGACGGCAAGGAAATCACGGTTTGCGGCTGGCTGAGGTCGGTCAGGGACTATAAAAACATCGCGTTCCTCACTCTCAATGATGGCGCGTTCAAGAGCGTTCAAGTTGTTGTTGAACAAAATAAGATCAAGAACTACGACGACATTGTGAAGCAAAATGTTGGCGCGTCGTTTGAAGCAAAGGGTAAGGTTATCATCACGCCAAACGCGCAGCAGCCTTTTGAAATCAACGCGAGCGAAGTGAAAGTTCTTGGAACAAGCGACCCTTCATATCCGCTTCAAAAGAAGGGGCATACTGTTGAGTTTTTGCGCAGCATTCCAACCATTCGCCCAAGAGGCAATCTTTTCAACGCTGTGTTTAGAATCAGGTCGGTGGCGGCTTTTGCAATTCATAAGTTCTTCAATGAGCGCAACTTCGTTTATGTTCACACTCCAATCATAACAAGCTCAGACTGCGAGGGTGCGGGCGAGATGTTCCAGGTCACAACGCTCAACATGGAAAACCCACCAAAAGCCAACGGCAAGATTGATTATAGCCAAGACTTCTTTGGCAAAAAGGTCTCATTGACAGTTTCAGGTCAGCTCCATGAAGAGACCCTGACGCACGCCTTTGGCAAGACCTACACCTTCGGCCCAACATTCCGCGCTGAAAACTCCAACACTTCGCGCCATGCCGCCGAGTTTTGGATGATGGAGCCTGAGATTTGCTTCTGTGGCCTTGAAGAACTCATGGACAACGAAGAGGAAATGGTGAAGTATTGCATTAAGTATGTGATGGAGGAGTGCAAAGACGAGCTTGAATTTTTGAACAAGTTCGTTGACAAAGACCTCATCAAGAGGCTTGAAAATATTGTGAATAGCAAGTTCGTTCGCCTTGACTACACCGACGCCATCGACATTTTGAAAAAGTCGGGCAAGAAGTTTGAGTATAAGGTTGAGTGGGGCGTTGACCTTCAAAGCGAGCATGAAAGATATCTCACCGAAGAAGTCTATAAGAAGCCAGTCTTTTTGAAGAACTACCCAAAGGAAATCAAGGCGTTCTATATGCGCCAAAACGACGACGGGAAAACGGTTGCTGCGGTTGATATGCTCGTTCCCGGCATCGGCGAACTCATTGGGGGGAGTCAAAGAGAGGAAAGGCTTGAAAAACTCCTTGCGCGCATAAAAGAACTTGGGCTCAAAGAGGAAGACTACTCTTGGTATCTTGACACCCGCCGCTACGGAACGAACGTCCACAGCGGCTACGGGCTTGGGTTTGAACGCTTTGTTATGTATTTAACGGGCATCAGCAACATTCGTGATGTGGAGTTGTTCCCACGAACTGTTGGCTCAATCTTTGGTTAAAAAATGTTTGCGAAGTCGTGTGCTTCGCAAATTTTTTTGCGGGTCATGAAGTTTTATTTGACAAGATTATTTGAAAAATGTTTAACTAAAAATGTCTAAAAGATTTTAGACAAGGAAAAAATTATAAAAAGTGGGGGATTTTGTATGGATTTAGGACTCAAAAATCGCGTTGTTATCGTGACTGGCGCTGCTTCGGGTATTGGGAAGCAGGTTGCAATCGCCTATGCAAAAGAGGGCGCTTTTCTTGCTCTTGCAGATATCAATCTTGCTGGGCTTGAAGCTCTTGCAAAAAAGGAATTGAAGGGGGCTAATGTTTATTTTGAGAAGGTCGATGTCACCGACGCTAAGAATTGCGAGATGTTTGTTAAAAATGTTCACAAGCACTTTGGCAGAATCGATGTTTTGGTCAACAATGCCGGAACAGCAAAAATGGGGGATATGGCAACGTTCCCAGAGGAAACTTTCAGGGCACACGCTGAGCTTATGATGTATGCTCCTGTTCGCCTTATTAACCTTTGTATTCCATACTTCAAAAAGAACAAGTGGGGCAGCGTTGTGAACACTGCATCAATCTTTGGAAAGCAACCGGGCGGGCTCATCAGCTACGACACTATCAAAGCCGCAGATATCATGATAACAAAAGACTATTCAAACTATCTTGCGCCAATGAATGTTAATGTTAACGCCGTTTGCCCAGGACCTGTTGACACGCCTCTTTGGTATGCCGATGGTCAGCTTGGCGACCAGCTCGCAGCCGCAACTGGAATGGACAAAAAGGGTGCAATTGAATGGTTTGCAAAAACAAATATTCCAATGGAAAGATATGCAAAGCCAGAAGAGATTGCAAATGCGATAGTCTTCCTTTCGAGCGTTCCAGCGCACTATATAACTGGGGTGGCGCTAGACATTGATGGCGGCATGGTCAAGGGGATTTAGGGGCTGAAATTCGCGAAACAAGTGCAGAAACTACAAAATTTCCAGACAGGGATTTATGCAAAATAAACCCCGTGCCTGGAAATTTTTTGTTTCTTTCTTCTTTCATCGAATTTCAGCCCCTAAATCCCCTTGACATATGTCAAAATCTATTTCAAGTTTTTCATTAAGTCTTTGATTCGAATTTTGTTGTCTTGACTTAGATTTTTATATAACTCAAAGATTTCTTTTGCGTCTTTGTAATTTGCAATATCGTCAAAGAAAAATTCTTCGGGCGTAGAGCCGCACGCCTCGATTGCTGATATCAAAACTTCGGACGGCATTGCTAAGTCTCCATTATCAAATTTTGCTATATAGGCTTTTGATTTTCCAATTTGGCCCGATAATTCTCTCGCCGAAAGTTTCGCTCTTTGTCTTAACAATCCAAGCCTATCAATAAGAAATTTTCTAGTTGGTGTAACATGTTTATTCATTTCTTCTACCCCCATTACACCAATTTTATTTCCAAAGCAATTTTCGCCTGCCTACTATTTATGGTAAAAATGGATTGTAATTCGACGATTTTATGTTATAATCTCCATAAATAGTAAAATTATACCAATATGGGTGGGCGAATTAATATGATAATAACTTTTTGCGGACATTCAAAATTTGAACTAGATTATAATCTTGAAGAACAGGTTTTTAATGAAATTGAAAAATTTGCAAAAGGAGAACCTGTTATTTTTTATTTAGGGGGATATGGAAGGTTTGACGAAATATCAAAACATGCGGCAAAACGATATAAAAACAAAAATAATAATTCAGTTTTAACTTTTGTAACTCCCTACATGGATGAAAAATACTTGAAAAATCGTGAGCCTCTAAAAGACGGCTATGATAATATTTATTTTCCTGATATAGAAAACACTCCAAAAAAATATGCTCTTCTTGAACGAAATAAATGTATGGTGAAAGAGGCTGATTATATTATTGCTTTTGTCAAGTTCTCATGGGGTGGGGCGGCGAAAATGTTGGAATATGCACAAAAACACAATAAAAAATTCATCAATCTTGCAACGCAACAGTTGGATTGAAAAAAATCAAATTGGGTCTTTTTTTCTGAAAAATTGTGTGGTATAATGATTGCGATAGGAGATAGCAATGAATAAGGGTTATATCTATTGTGAAAAGCCAGAGGGCGTTTCGGTGTTTGATTGTCTTGGAACAACTTTTGAAAATGTTTGCGCCATTCCAGCCAGTTTTTTGAACCTCAGCAAGAAAACTAGCGAGTTGGTTGTTGGTAAGTTTATGTTCAAAGACGGAAAGCCTTTTAGGAGATTCTCAACGCTTGGGGACTTTGCTTCAACGAACTACAAAGACCTTTTCTCCTATGTTCTTGAAAAAACCAAAAGCGAAGAGATGACGAATAAAATCATGCTTGAAATTCAAATGGAACTTGCAAAGTATGCCCTAACTCTTTCGCGTTGTACTTTCACGGTTTATGACATAGGTGT
>CANQQH010000058.1 GCA_947625955.1 uncultured Clostridia bacterium
TGGTGATGTTTCAATCACGGTCTGCCCACCATTTGAGATTTTCCCAGACTCTAACTCACACACAGATATCGAAGCTTGCGAAAGTATCATCCACGCAAGAGCCTTTCCAGCCCACAAAATTGAAGAGCAGTGGGGCGTTCACCTCGAAGGAAAAGACATCGACACCTTCTCGCTTTCAAACACTCTCATGCGTGGAGGCATCACGGGAATGAGCAACGTCACCAAACTTGCGCACTCGATAAACCACGACCATGTTCTTGTTATTGAAAAATATCAAAAGCCGTGCGACAAATACCCAAACGGAAAACTCACAATTGTTGCTGGCGACAAGCTTCTTTTCGATGGCGACATGCCGTTCGTCCTTGGCGACAATTCGTCGCGCGCGTATCCATTTATCAAACAAGTCTCAGCTGCACAAATCGGTTCATTCTGGGGAGTCAGCGTGATTGAAAGATGTATTCCAATTCAGCGAGCATATAATGCGATAAAAAACAAAAAACATGAGTTCATGGCAAGGCTTTCGGCGGGCGTCTTAGCTGTTGAAGATGGCTCAGTTGATATCGACAATATTGAAGAAGAGGGGCTTGCTCCTGGGAAAATCCTAGTTTATCGAAATGGCAGCACACCTCCAAGATTCATTGACCCTGGCTCGGTTCCATACGAGTTTGACAATGAAGAAAATCGCCTGCTCAATGAGTTTATAACAGTCAGCGGCGTGAGCGAACTCATGCGCGATAGCACGGTGCCTTCTTCGGTTGCAAGTGGAACAGCACTTAGCCTCCTCATTGAACAAGACGAAACAAGAATGTCTGTGACTGCCGAGTTTATTCGCAGCTGCGTCAAGAAAATTGCAAAGTTTATCATCAGGCTCTACAAGCAGTTTGCCTCATCAAAACGCCTGACAAGAACATCTAACGAAAACGGCGATATTGAACTCTATTATTGGACAAACAAAGACCTCACGAGCGACGATGTTGTGCTCGACACTATCAATGAACTCACCGAAACTCCTGCACAAAGGCGAAATATGCTGCTTGACCTATATCGAAATGGGCTACTAAACGATGAGAACGGCAAGCTTTCAAACCGCAATCGTGCAAAACTTATCGACGCGCTTGGACTTGGGCAATGGGAAGACTCAGCCGACATAAGTCAACTTCACATCAAAAAAGCAATCAAAGAAAATCTTGAACTTGAAGAACTCAACCCTCTTGAAATTGATGATCATCAAATTCATATTGAGGAGCATACAAAATTCGTTCTTTCAGAAGAGAGCAAGAAATTCTCAAAGGAACATATCAAGAAAATCATTGAGCACATTGTGCTTCACAAAACAATGCTCATCACAAATCAAGAAAACATAAAAGGGGAATAGTATGGAAGAAAACAAATCGGTGGAACAACCTGTAAACTCGGCTCCAAATGTTAACGAACAAATCGAAAATGAGAATGTGGAAAAAGATGTTTCAGGCTCCACTTTTGGAAAATTTAACGATGCAACAAGTTTACTTTGTGCCTATAACAATCTTGAAAAAGAATTCACACGCAAAAGTCAAAAACTTGCCGAGCTTAGCAAACAACTCGAAGAACAAAAAACGCAAAATGTTCAAAATGAAGTTGAAAAACAGGTTCAAAACAACCCAAACAGCTCAGTAAACACCAATTTTGATATGAAGCCCCAATATCAAAATATTTCGTGGCACAACTCAGTTTCCCAGTTTTTTTCAAGGCATCCGGATGCAAAAGAGTTTTCCAAATCAATTGCAGACCTTCTCATTTCCGACAAGCAATTAGCAACTTCGAAGGATTGCTTGGAATATGCCTATCACATTGCAAAATCCCGCGAAACAAAACCTGCAAACTTAAATGATCCAAACTATATCGCATCTTTGGCTGAAAACGAGAATATCAAAAACAAGGTCATAAATGACTATCTCGCAAAGCTAAAAGACAGCAAATCAAATCTTAGGCTTATTTCGGGAGAGGCATCAGCCGTGTCTGTGACTCCAACCCAAAGTAGGCCAAAGAACCTCAAAGACGCTTCGATAATGCTCAAACGTCTTTTACAAATGTAAGGAGAAAAAATGGTAACACTAGAATCAGCAAACAATGCACTCAAAGAGGTTTATCTTGGTGTTGTTAGTGAACAGCTCAACACTTCAATCAACCCTTTGCTTGCAAAAATTAACCAAACAACGTCGGATGTTTGGGGAAAAGAAATAAGAAAACTTGCACCATTTGGCATTAACGGTGGTATCGGCGCTGGCGACGAAGATGGCGCGCTCCCATCAGCTGCTGGCAACACCTATGCTCAATTCGTGCTCGACCTCAAAAACCTCTATGGTAAAATTGAGATTTCCGACAAAGCCATCCGCGCATCACAAAACTCAGCAGGCGCTTTTGTTAATCTTCTCAATGCCGAAATGGAAGGGCTTATCAAGGCAAGCAGCTTCAACTTTGGAAGAATGCTCTATGGCAACGGCACTGGCATTTTGGCAAATATCGTTTCAAACGACACAAAAACTTTGACACTTGACTCAATTTATAATCTTGTTGAAGGAATGGTTGTTGATATTGTTGACACCGCCGACGGCACCGTTAAAGAATCGGGAATCCGCATCATGTCTATCAACCGCACTTCAAAGGTTGCAAACATCGACAAGCAATTGACCGGCTCAACCTACAACAAAGACGAAAAAACCTATGCTATCTGCATTCAAGGTTCATGGGGAAAAGAACTCACAGGACTTGGCGCAATCTTCGCACCAACCGGAAAACTCTATGGTCTTGACAAGAGTGAATATAGCTGGATGATTCCATATATCAACGACCTTTCAAAGGGCAGCGAACCAAAAGACATCACCGATGTTGAAATGCAAACCGCTATCGACGCGCTTGAAGACTACTCTGCAAGCACTGTCGACTTCATCGTTTGCTCAGCAGGTGTCAAGAGAAACTATCAAACCTATGTTTCAAGTTTCAGACGCAATCTTGATGTCCTTGACCTCGCTGGCGGCTACAAGGCTATTTCGTTCAATGGAATCCCACTTGTTTCAGACAGATTTGTTAAGCCAAACACAATGTATCTTCTCAACACAAAAGAGTTTGCGCTTCATCAACTTTGTGATTGGCAATGGCTCGAAGGTGAGGATGGCAGGGTTATCAAACAAACCCAAAACAAGCCAACCTACACAGCAACCCTCGTGAAATATGCAGATATCATCTGCAACCTTCCAAGCGGTCAAGCCATGATTGAAGGCATAAAAGAATCGTAAAATCATCAAAATGATGGCACAATTAAAGGGAAAAACTATGAAAAATGCGTTTTTTGAAGATTTGATATACATCAATGATGTGTGCTTTATCTCAAAAAAATTAAAAAACTTTAATAGAGATTTTAGGCTTTGTTATTCAAAAAAGCTTGAAAAGTATGTTGTTTTCAATGAAAAGGACAGGAAAATTGAAATAACATTCAATTCCTATCCAAACGGAGATATTCTTCAAAAGCTTATCTCAACAAGCTTTCAAAATCAAGAAAAACTTATTGAAATGATTGATGAAAACAATAAAAGAATATATAGCGAAAATGAGAATAACCAACGCCTAAAATCCCAGTGCCAGCTTGAATCTGTTTTGAACTATCAAAACAGCAAGCCAAGTTTTTCATTGAGCCAACAACAAATAAAGAACATTATAGGGGAATACAATGACTAAGGACATTATTAAATTAACAGCCACTTTTCTTGGGCTTGACGATGTTGTCAACTACCTTGACGCTAGCGAACCAGAAAAGGATGAGAGCAATGAAAAAATCATCAATGAACTTATTGTTTATCTCAACTATGTTGTTAGGGAAGTCACGAAGGAATACTATCCACTTTCTAGGCAAGACAAAGTCACTTCAAATGAGCAATGCCAAATTCCATATTCAAGTCTTGAAAAGAGCGCCGTTTCAATCAAAGATGTGAAGAACTCGCTTGGGCTCAGCGTTAAGTTTGAGCTCTATCCAGAGTACATTTCTGTTCAAAGTGCGCAGAAGGAGTATTTTGTTTCATATAACTATACGCCCGCCAGCGTTTCGAATATCGACGATGAACTAGTTTTGCCTCTTGGGCTAGACTACTTCGTTATCAGCTATGGAATTGCGAGCGAATATGCGCTTTCAAAACTGCTCTACGACGAGGCCGAGCTTTGGCAAACCAAGTTTAGAAACTCACTTGAAAGAGTGAAAAGCAGAGTGGGTGAAAGGCGTTTTCAAGCGAGGAAACTCAAATGAAGATAAAATACCCTGGCTTTTCAACTAACCAAATCAACATTGAGTCGTTCAGTGCTGGCATGAACACCAGCAAAGACGCCTCGCTCACAAACCTTAGCGAGGCAATCAGCGTTGAAAACTTTGCATTTAATGACGGCGCACTCAAAAACGGAATCGGTTTTGAAGATTTGGTTGAGTCTCTTGGACAAAACACAGAGATTTTGAAGCGCGACCTTGAAATGATAAATGGTTTCGAACGCGTTTTTCATTTCTATAAATACAATCAAGAAACAAACAGCCGAGAAGACAAACTCTTGCTTCTTGGCAGCGACATGCAACTTTACTACATCAATCTTTTCGACGAAAGCAAACAACTGAAAACGCTTCGCGGAATAACCTTCACATCTTTGCCATCAGCTGTTCGTTATCGACTCAATGGTGAGGATGTTATTATTCTTTCGAGCGAAACTGACAACATGGTTGTTTGGGACGGAGTCAACGAGCCCTACATCGTTCTTGACGCACCTAAAATCTCGTCAATGACAATTCACTATGAGAGGCTGTTCGCAACGGTTGACGGCGAGAAAAATGCAGTTTGGTTTTCAGACGACCTCGACCCAACCAATTGGAGTTTGAGTCTTGACGAGGCTGGCTTTATTGAACTTATTGATGAACGCGGCGCCCTTTTGAAAGTTGTGAGCTTTCTTGACTATGTTTATATTTTCCGTGAATATGGCATTTCAAGGCTGACTGCCTATGCCGACCAGCAAACTTTTGCGGTCAGCAACCTGTTCGTTTCAAGTGGAAAAATTTATTCAAACTCCGTGTGCGTTTGCGGAGACAGAATATTATTCTTGGCAGAAGATGGGCTTTATAGTTTTGATGGCGTTAGCACTCACAAGATTCTCGAAAACATTTCGAACAACCTAACAAGAGATAATTCATCCGCTTGTGCTTGCTACCATAATGGCTATTATCATCTTGCATGCAACTTTGCTTTCCATGATGAGAATGAAGAAAGCAGCGGACTCAACGCTGTTGTCACTATTGAAATAGACGGCATGAAGCTTGCTAACATTTCACGCGGAGTGAAGATAAAATATCTTTGCACGATTGAAAATATTGGCGTTGTTGCTCTTGCTTTTGATGAAACAAAAAACGCATTTTTGCTAACGAAACTATGTAAAAACGCTTCATTTTTTGGCAAACCACTGGAAAAAGTTTGGATTTCGCCAACAACCAAGCTTGGCTTTGGGCAAACCAAAAAGACACTGAGAAAGATATATATTGAAACGACAGGTGAAGTCAGCCTGTTTGTTTATTGCGACGAAAAGCCAAAAGTTTTTTCTTTCAAAGGAAAGAATGCACCTCAGGCAAAAAGAGTGAATCTTCCGCTAAACAACTTTTCTTTTAGACTAGTTTCTCGCGACCAAACAACAAACATCAAAAATCTAGGCTTCGAATTTTTGAAAGCAAAGAAGTATGAGGAGTAGCCTATGGACTATGGAAAAACAGCCTATCTCAAAATTGTTGATATTGAGCAGAGGCTAAATGCCTTGAAAATAGGCGACAACAACTTTAATCAATACCTTGAACTTTCAAAACCAAACGCCAATGAAACAATAAATAAAAATAGCACAGCAACAATCGAGTTTCCTGAATTTGAAATAAAGGGTAATGTTTGTTTTCAAATCAAAGCAAACATAACAACTTCTACCGCCGGAAATCTCAACGCGCAGCTACTTGTTAATAACATTCTTGTCCACGAAGAAAACATAAAGCTCAGCACAATGTCTAGTGACTTTATCATTCTCAAAACCTACAAGCCTTTGCAGGAAGGGAAAATAAATGTGAAACTCTGTTTGTCGGCACAGGACGAACTGTTTGTTAACATTGATTCAATAAATCTCATTGTCCTTGGGGCGAGCGGGGAGAACGTTGACCTTGATATTGAACTAAGAGCCATGAAGACTGATGACTCCCACGCGCTGGTCTCCTATATCGACGACAACAAGCTCTACTATCAAACTATATCGATTGAGGAGAAGAACTTGCCAAGCCAAAATTTCAAGTATCACTCGAACGCAAAGAGCCATTGCTTTTGCAAAAAAAGTTATAGCGTTAGCGACATCAATCTTTATAAAGTTGATCTGAATAATAACCTATATCTAACCGAGCTGAACTCGAACCAACAAAGGTTGTTGACTGGTGATGTGAAAATAGTTTTTGCTTGCCCGTGCCCAAACTCGCTTGACGACACAAACCTCATCGTCTATATCAAAACAGACGGCGAGTGCTACTATCGAACCATGCGAGAGAGCAATCTCGTTAGCGAAAGAAAGCTCAGCCTTCCCAAAGGGCCCTACAAAGACATCAGGTGTTTGAGCCATGAAAGCAGCGAGTTTTGCTATATCATCGCAACGCACGAGAACGGTTCAAACTATCTCATAAAATCGCAGATTGAGGTTTCAACCGGAAAGATAATTGAAACGCTTGAAACAACATTTGATCTCATTCTTTCAAAATATATTGACTTCGGCCAGTCAAAGGCAATAGAGAATCTTTCGGCAAAGCTCGAAGTTTTGCTTGAAGTGAAGAATGAGGTTGAAGAGGTGATTGAACGCCTTGGAAAGAGTCATCTCTACCTTGGGTATAGCCTTGCCGCAGAAAAATATAAAATTGCTCCGCCTGTTAATTGGGGAGTCAAGATAGACCCAACCGGGTATAGCAATCCCACTAATTGGGTTTCGTATTGCGACGACAGCGCCGACTTTTTGCCTGCAACCTACGACTATAAGAATTATATTCTCACAGACAATGGTTGGATGAGTAGATGGCCATTCAATGAGATTCGACCATGCATTATCAAAAACGGCGAAATTATTGGATATCTCAACAAAAATAACTACGACGAGTTTGAAGACGGAACACCTATCGACACATCCAGCGCAGACTTTGGCGAGGTTATGGTTGA